>JBATLA010000256.1:0-4850 GCA_049669945.1 Polyangiales bacterium
AAACCACCCTCTGCGAGCCCGCAGGGCGAAGCCCGGCGCGAATGCGCCGCCAAGCCCGAAGGGCGCGGAGGGAGGATTACGCGGTGGGGGCGGGCGGGTTGGATGCAACTAAACCAAACCACGTTGCCAGCCATCCCCACCCCTCAAGCCATGCGGTGGTCCAGTGCGCCTGATTTCACTTGTCTTGTTAGGGGGTTTCCGGTTCACTAGCCTGCTATGCGCCGGTTTGGACGTTTGGGGATTATTGTATTCGTGGCTGGGCTCTTCGGTCTGGTCGGTTGTGATACGGAGAAGCTTGCGGCGGATTCGACCGCCGAGCTCTTCGGACGGGCCGCGCCCGGGATCGAGCAGCACTGGGACTACGACTTGGTCGGCAAGTCGTTTCCGGCGAGCATCATTCAGCTCGAAGGCTTGTTGCGGGTCGTGCCGGACAACGAAACGATCGGGATGTCCCTCGTGGCGGCCTACATCGGATACGGCACCGGCTGGATCGAGGATCGGGTCGAGGTCGCCGATTTCGACGATGAGTGGGAAGAGGCCGACGCGCTTCGGCGTCGCGCGCTCGTGATGTACACGCGCGCGTGGGACCTCTCGAAGCACTTTCTGCGCAACCGGGATCCGGGCTTCGACGAGGCGATGAAAGGCGGCATCGACACCCTCGACGAGTGGCTCAACGACGTGTTCTTCGAGAAGGAAGACGCTGCGATTCTATTGTGGTCTGGTGCTTCGCTCGGTGCACGCATCAACATGGGGATGGAGGACATGGACACCGTCGCCGACCTCCCGCTCGCGAAAGTGATTCTCTCGCATTCGGTCGAGCTCGACCCCGACTTCATGTTCATGATCGGGCAGATGACGATGGCCACGCTGGCCGCGTCCGAGTTCCCGCCTGACATGGACCGCGCCAAGGTCCTCTTCGACGAGGTGCTCGACAAGACCGAGCGCCGAAACCTCATGGTTCAGCTCAGCATGGCTCGGTACTACGCGGTGAACGTCGGGGACCATGCGTTGTTCACGGCGCTCCTCGAGGAGGTGCTCGCCGCGGGTGACGTGCTTCCCGAAGCGCGGCTCAGCAACACGCTCGCCCGGCGCAAGGCGGCTCGTTACCTCGACCACATCGAGTTCTACTTCAGTGACCTCAGCGAGTAGACGATGAGCCGCGTGAAGCAGCTTTTCGTCGTGCTCCTCACCGCCGGAGCGTTTCTCGTCCCTGGTGCGGTTTCGGTTCCCGAAGTGGGGGCCGAGGCCGCGAACGTGATTCGTTTCGCCTCGCTGGCGCCGCCCGGCTCTGCGTTCATGAAGGTGATGAAGGCGTGGAACCGGAGCTTGAAGAAGGCGACCCAGAACCGCGTCGAGCTTCGATTCTATTCCGGCGGCAGCCAAGGCGACGAACGCGATTTCATCCGCAAGGTGCGCGCTGGGCAGGTCGATGCGGCCGGCGTGACGACGACCGGCCTCGGGATGGTCGTGCGGCCGGTGCTGGTGCTCAGCGCGCCCGGCTTGATCACCGAGTACGAGCAGCTCGAGCGGGCTCGGACCGAGCTTGGACCTCGCTTCAACGAGATGTTCGAGGCGGCTGGCTTCAAGAACATGGCGTGGGGGGAAGCCGGCAAGAACCGCATCTTCTCCGTGGAGAAGTTCGCCAAGCCGGAGGACCTAAAGGCGCTTCGTCCCTGGGCTTGGAAGGATGACCCGATCTTCGCTGAGTTCGTGCGGATCGTGGGGGCCAATCCCGTGCGTATGGGTGTTCCCGAGGTGTACGGCGGTCTTCAGACCCGCATGATCGACGTGGTCCCCACCTCGTCGATCGCCGCTGTCGCGATGCAGTGGTACACGCGACTGAACTATGTCGCCAAGGAAAACTTCGCCATCATCGTCGGCGGCTCACTGATCAAGCGCGAGAAGTTCGACGAGCTGTCCGAGCCAGACCAACAGGCCCTGATGGATACCAGCGAACGCGCCGCAAGAGCCCTCGACTCCCTCGCGCGCCGGGACGACGACAGGGCCTATGAGTCGATGATCGAGCGTGGGATGGTTGAAGTCGACACCTCGGCGCACAAGGCCGAGTGGGACGCCGTGGCGGCGCAGACTCGAAAAAACCTCACGGGCCGGGTCTACAGCAAGAGCCTGCTCGAAGCGGTGGAGAAGGTCGCCGCCGCGAAGTAGGCATGCTCATCGTCTTGAACACGCTGGTGTCTGCCATCGTCATCGGCGTGGCCGCGTGGATTTCGAGACGGTATCCGGTCACTGCGGGGTTCATCGTCGCCCTACCGGTGGCCACGATGCTCGTGTTGCCAATGGCATATCTGCAGCATCGAGACGCGGGGAGCGCCTTCGACCTGGCCCGGAGCATCGTGGTGGCGCTGCCCATCACCTTGCTGTTCTTCATCCCGTTCCTGATGCGCGACCGACTGTCCTTTTGGGGCGCGTATGCGATTGGCTGCGCACTCCTGCCGCTCGGCTACTTCGCGCATCGCGCGATCATGCGCGTGCTCGGATGAGGGGGGCCCGTAGAGTGGCTTCGCCACCACGGGGTTAGAGGGATGCGCCGCCGTGCACGTCGATGGTCTCGCCTGTGAAGTAGTCGCAGTCGAAGATGAACTTGACCGCGCGCCAGATATCCTCGGGTTTGCCCATGCGGCCGAGCGGAATCGAGGCGCGGATCATGTCGAGCGCCTTCTGGTTCATGCCGGCTGTCATCGAGGTTTCGGTGGCGCCCGGCGCCACGGCTGCGACTCGGATGCCGTACGGCGCGAACTCTTTCATCCACGTTCGTGTGTTGGCTGCGAGGGCGGCCTTGGCGGCGACGTAGTTCGTCTGACCGCGGTTGCCGTGCCGCGCAATGGACGAGATGTTGACGATGACGCCGGGCTCGTCGTGCTCGATCATGTGCGCGACGACCTCCTGCACCATCAGAGACGCGCCCGTGAGGTTGATCGCGATGACGAGGTCCCAGTCTTCCCGAGACATGCGGCGGATCTCGCCGGTCTTGCGGCTCTTGCCGACCCACAAGCCGTCCCGGATCACGCCGGCGTTGTTGATGAGCCCATTGAGGCCGCCCATCTTCTCGGCGGCCCAAGGCACGAAGCTCGCGATGTCGTCTTGGTCGGCGACGTTGAGCTTCCGGCGGTGAATGCCGTCGGGTAGGGCGGCGAGGCCTTCCTCATTGACGTCACCGACGGCGACTTGGGCACCCCCGGCGAGAAGCTGTTTGGCGAAATGCTCTCCGAGCCCGGAGGCGCCGCCGGTGACGATGACTTTGAGTTGGTCGAGCTCCATGAATGGCCTCCTATCAGAACGTCGCGCCGAAGGACACGCCGGCCCCTCGGCGTGACATCGATGGCGCGAGGCGCCAGCTGAATTCGTGGCCGGGCACTGGCATCTTCCGTTTGTTGTACTCCGCCCACGCTTTCTCGCTTGGAGTTGGCCGAAACGACGCGGCGAACGTGGCCAATCCGATCGCCGAGAAGACGCCGCCTATGACGTAACCAGAGACCCGGTCCGTCCGGGTCGAGGCATCGGGCACGGGGGTGAATGCAAGCACGAGGACGCCGGCGATTGCGTGCGTGAGGCCGTTCCATCGGACCAAGAGTCGTTCGCCGTTGCGAATCTCGTGAGACGCTTGGAGCTCGCCTTCGAAGTGCGCGAGCTCTACCTCCGACACGCCGTTCTTGCGGGCCTTCTTCCAACGCTCGAGCCTGCGCTTCTCGTGAGAGACGCGGGTGGCTGCGAACACCCCCGTGGTGAGATCGACCATCCCGAGTGTCATGAACATCACCCCGAGGCCGCGCGAGTACGCGCTTTGCGGCTCGTCTTCGATCAGCCGCCAGGCGGACAGGCCGAGCAGGATCGACCCTCCGGTGATGCCCGCCGCCGCTGCGAACTTCTCTTCGCGGATCGTCGCCTCGGTGGATTGAACCAGGATCTCGTCGAAGACGCGCGCATTGTGCGAGAGAGCCTCCCGCGCCGCGGTCGAGGGTTCTTCGAGGACGATGTCGATCGCCGTCGTGCCTGATGGGCCGGGGGCTTCCTCGCCCTCGTCGGCAGGGCTCACTTCGTTGGGTGCTTCGGGTTCCTGCGCGGCGGCGGGGCGCAGGCCCACCAAGGTCAGACAAAGCGCAAGAACAAAGGCCGAAAGGAGTCGCATGGGCGTCGCCGGGGGATAGCAGCGTCTAGCCACCGTCGCCATTCAGGACTTGCTGCGGCTCCTGAGGTATTTCTCGTGCGCCCGACTCAGTGAGTCGTAGAAGCGCTGCGGGCTCGTTCGTTTCAGGCGCCACGCGATACGACCATCTCGCATGGGCTGGACGTAGAGCTTCCCGTCACGAACCGCATCCACCGCGGCTTTCGCCACGTCTGGTGCCTGAACCTTCGAGCGCTCCATCCAACGGCTGATCTGCGCGTCGTCCCTGTCAGTCGTAGCGCCCCGGCCGCTGCCTACGATGTTCGTCTTGAAGAAGGTGGGACATAGCGCGGTAACCCGAATGCCGAGACTCTTGTATTCTGCGTAGAGGCCTTCGCTCAGCGAGACCACGCCGGCCTTGGTCACGTTGTAGGCGGACATGGCTGGAGGGGCGAGAAGCCCCGCTGCCGACGCGACGTTCAGGATGTAGCCGTGACCCTGGGCCTTCATCTTGGGTACGGCGGCCTGGCAGCCGTAGACAACGCCCCAGAGATTGATGTCGACGGCCCACCGCCAGTCTTCGATCGAGATCTCTTCGAACGGGCCGCCCACGGCGACACCGGCGTTGTTGGCGATGAAGTCGATGCCGCCGAGGCGTTGCTCGGTCTGGTCGACGAGACCGAAGACAGCGTCACGGTCGGTGACGTCGCAAGGGATGACCTCGGCT
>JBATLA010000257.1:0-3290 GCA_049669945.1 Polyangiales bacterium
GGAGTACGGACTGCCTGCCGTGGTCAACCTGCGCGTCGCGACGTCGCGCTTCCAAACCGGCGACCTCGTCACCCTCGACGGCGACCGCGGCACGCTCGAGCTCGCGTAGGCCGCCGGGGCTCTTGACTTCCAGGGGCAATATGCGATCGGCAAGCCCCTAAGGAGCTCATCATGGTCGCTACGATCGGACTCACGGGGCTACGTCCGGACCCGGCGCGCGTGCAGGAAATCGCGTCCCCCCCTTACGACGTGATCAAGCCAGGAACGCCTCTGGAAAAGCTGCTCGCGCAGCAGGCCAACTCGCTGTTTCACATCATCTTGGGCGACGAACCCGCAGCGGCACGTGATCGCATGCTCGGCGATGCCTCGCTCATCGAAGACGACGAGCCCGCGTACTACGTCTACGAGCAGACCTGGGACGGCGGTCAACGCACCGGTGTTTTCGCCGCGTGCGAAGTCTCGCCGTACGAGGCTAAGCAAATCATTCGGCACGAGAAGACATTCGACGCCAAGGTCAAGGGGCGGCTCGCAATGCGCCGTGCCACGGGCCTGCACATCGGCCCCGTGTTCGTCCTCACGCGGGCGCCGATCGCGGCGGCGCTCGAGAAGGCCAAGCAGGAGGCCGCTCCCATCTATGACTTCACGAGCGCGTTCGGCGGATTCAGCGAGCTCGAAGGGATCGCAAACAGGGTCTGGCGCGTGCCGGAGCAAAGCGAGACCGGGCAAGCGATTCAAGCCGCCCTCGGGACCGAACCGCTCTACATCGCGGACGGCCACCACCGCTACCACGCGAGCTTGCTCAACGAGCAGAGCCATTTCCTCTGCTACGTCACTGAGGAAGCCGTCATCCAGGCGTACAATCGCGTGATCAATGGCGTGCGCCCTTTTTCGGAGATCGCCCGCGACCTGCCGTTGAAGCCGGTGGACTCGTTTAGGACGCCGCCGAAGCACAGCTTCTGCATCTACACGAAGGCCGGCTGCTGGGAGCTCGACGCGCAGCATGTCCCGGAGGACGTGGTCGGCCGATTGGACTGCGCGATTCTCGAGCGCGAGCTCTACCCGAAGCTTGGACTCACGCACGACATGATCATCGATCCGGATCACTTCGACTACTACTCCGAGTCGGCCCTCGACGACATGAAGGCTGCTGTCGACCGCGGCGACTACGACATGGCCGTCGCTTTGCACCCCGTGAATCTCGAAGAGCTGATGGCTGTCGCGGACGCTGGCCTCGAGGATCCAGAGATCGTGATGCCGGAGAAGAGCACGTTCTTTCAGCCCAAGATCCTCTCCGGCTTGTTCCTATATCGCTACGCGAAGTCATGAGCGCCCTTCCCCAATACGGGAAGCACCTTCACCCGAGCGCACAAATGCGCGCGGTGGTCATCGACCGCTACGGCGGCCCGGAGGTCTTGCGGATCACGACCGTCCCTCGTCCGGTGCCCAGCCGCGGGCAGGTGCTCGTACGCACGCGCTTCATCGGCGTGAACCCGAAGGACATCATCGTCCGTAAGGGCAAGTTCAAGATCGCAACGGGTAAGAAGTTCCCGCTGATCGTCGGGCACGACATTGCAGGCGAAGTGGTCGAGGCCGGGCTTGGGGCAGATCTGGGCGAAGGCGATCTCGTGTACGGCATGATCAACGACTTCGCGGGACGCGCCTATGCCGAGTACGCCGCGGTCGATTGCAAACAGCTCGCGCTGGCGCCGTCCTCGATCGGCCTCGAGGTCGCCGCGGCGGTCCC
Source organism: Polyangiales bacterium (assembly GCA_049669945.1). Lineage (GTDB taxonomy): Bacteria > Myxococcota_A > Polyangia > Polyangiales > Houyiibacteriaceae > SG8-38. Next base: position 1,745 of record JBATLA010000257.1, read on the forward strand.
GTTGGCCGCGCAGACGGCGTTGCAGGCCCTTCGGGACGATGCACAGCTTCAACCAGGGCAAAGCGTGCTGATCAACGGAGCATCCGGCGGCGTCGGCGTGTTCGCCGTGCAGATCGCCAAGATCCTCGGCGCCCGCGTCACCGCAGTCTGCAGTCACCGCAACGCGGAGCTCGCAAAAGAGCTCGGAGCCGAGGAGGTCGTCGACTACGGCAGGACTGAGCTCGTGAATCTAGATGCGCGCTTCGACGTCATCTTCGACGTGTTCGGCAACTATCACTTCGAGAAGCTGAAGCACCTGCTCGGGTCGCGCGGTACGTACGTTCATACGATCCCGAGCTCCCGCATCTTCAAGGACGTCGCCCGCACCTTCGTGCGCCGCAGAAACGCGAAGTTGGTCGTCGTCAAGTCTCGGCGAGACGACCTCGACTGGCTCCGGCAGCACATCGACGCCGGGCGCCTGCGCGTGGTCGTGGATCGTTCGTTCTCACTCGCTGACGTTGCCGACGCACACCGCTACATGGAAACGAAGCGCGCCAGGGGCAAGGTGGTCCTGGCGGTCGACTAGGAGGACTGGATGCAGAGACTGAGCTTTCATTTCGCCATCGCCCTCGCTCTGAGCACTTGGAGTGCCAGCTCGCATGCGGACGATGGCTTTCGGAGCGTAGACTTCAAGTCGGCCGACGGCATCCGAGCGCACGCAGACATCTACGACTCCGCTCCGGTGTCGGCGACGTGGATTCTCTTGTTTCACCAAGCCGGTTGGAGCCGCGGAGAGTATCGCGAGATCGCGCCGAAGCTTGCCGAGGCCGGGTATCGGGTGATGGCGATCGATCAGCGTTCGGGTGGCGCCGTGAACGGCGTGAGAAACGAAACGCATCGACGCGCCAAGAAGAAGAAACTCCGCACCGGTTATCTCGATGCATACGCCGATCTCGAATCCGCGCTGAACTATGTGCGCAATGAGCTCGGGGCTGCACCGGTCGTCGTCTGGGGCAGCTCGTACTCTGCGTCGCTGGTCCTTCGACTGGCAGCGGAGCGCTCTAAGGACGTTGCCGCTGTGCTGGCCTTTTCTCCTGGGGAGTACTTCAAGAAGAACGGGGCAAGCTACATCGGGGGATTCGCCCAGCGCGTGGCGCAGCCGTTGTTCGTCACCTCGTCCAAGGACGAGCGGCCTCGGGCGGAGCCGATCTTCGATCAATCGCCTGCCGAAAAGAAGATCCTCTTCACGCCCGCGTCCCGCGGCCAGCACGGCTCGCGCGCGCTGTGGTCGAAATGGCCGGACCACGACGTGTACTGGGCAGCCGTCAGCGGCTTCCTCGAAGAGTACGCTCCACCAACCCCGCCGTCGGACTAGTCATTGGAAAGGCAGCGCGGCTGCGCTAAAGGGGCCCTGTGAGCGCAACGCCCGGCCACCAGATCCCGGATTTGGCAGGAGCTCGCCTTGCCGGGAGAGAGCTCGGCGTGGACATCGACATCGCCGCCAAGGTCCGGCCTTACGAGGCCTACCGGTGGCGGCCCGACGACACACCACACCCGACCCTACAAC
>JBATLA010000258.1:0-2966 GCA_049669945.1 Polyangiales bacterium
GCACGTCGTCATGGCGCGCGCGACGGGGTACGAGCCCGTAGAGCAGACGGTGACGGTCATCGCCGGACGGGAGCGCGTCGTATCTCTCCGTTTCACGACGTCCGCCACTGACGTCCCGCGAATTCTAGTTCGAGCCAGCGTGCCGGAAGCCACCATCACCATCGACGGTGAAGACTACGGCAATCCTCCGATCACCATCGAGCCCGCCGAGCCCGGCACACATTCCATCGTCGTTCGCGCCCCAGGTTTCCGCGAAGTGCGACGAACGTGCTCGGTCGGCCCCGACCGCAACTGCGACGTTTACGCCGAGCTCAACGCATTGGGTGTGCCGGTCAGAATCGAAGCGAACGTCGCCGGGGCGCAGCTCTTCATCGATGGCGAGCCCCGGGGCCCGGTCCCGTGGGAGGGCGATCTGCCAGCCGGTACGCATAGCCTCGAAGTGCGCGCAGAGGGCTACGGAAGCCACGCAGAGCAGATCCGACTCCAGAAATCCTCGCGCGTGCGCCTCATTCAGGTGCTCATGAGTTCGGCTGCTGCGCCGGTCGACACCACCAAGCGAGACAAAGAGGCCGAGCGCGAGGACCCGCTGCGCAACACCGTTTCGCATGCCGGGGCGCCGTTGCCCGTGGGCATCGTGACCCTCGACATCTCGACCGGTTGGCCGTGGTTGGCCCAGCTTGGCATGCGCGCCGGCCTCACCAAGTTCCTCGACGTCGGGATCTACGTCGCTTCGTTCGGGCGTCTCACCGATTTCTGGGTGAGCACCAAGGCGGGCTGGAAGGTTTCGCGCAACTTCTCCCTCGGCGGCGACCTTCAGATTGGCGGCGGCGTCGGACCCTCACAACGCGATCAGTTTGGCATCCGCCACCCGACGAACAACTTCTTCATCAACCTAGACGCCATCTTCAGCCTTCACTTCCCTCCGCGGGGCGCGCTTTCGATTTGGATGGCGATGGATTTCAATAGCGACCGATGGGACTTCGAAGGTAGCAACAGCGACATTTTTGCGACAAACTCACGGCAGAATATCGTGCGCGGGCGCCTGGGCGGCTCGCTGGAGTTCGTCGTGACGCAGAAGTGGAACGTGTGGCTGGAGGTCGAGGGGATTGTTGCGGGGAACCGTCGGCGCGTGCTCGGTGACGTCTTCGGCGGAGGGCGCCCTGATTCCCTCGTCTACGGACAGCTGGGAGCGACCTTCAAGTTCGGTAGCGTCAAGGAGGACCGGTGATCGACGGGCACTTCATCGTCATCGAGGGCATCGATGGGTCGGGCACGACCACCCAGTGCGCGATTCTCGCGGAGCGCTTCAGCGATCGAGGTTTGCCGGCGCACACGACGCGCGAGCCGAGCGATGGCCCCGTCGGCGTGCTGATCCGCCAGATTCTCACGGGGCGGGTCGTCACCCCGAGCCAACACGGCGCGCGTCCTCCGACTTGGGCGACGATGGCAGCGTTGTTCGCCGCCGACCGTCTCGACCACCTCGAAGCCGAAATCCACCCGAACCTTCACGACGGCGTCACTGTCATTTGCGATCGGTACGATCATTCGTCGGTTGCCTATCAAACCGTCAGCGGCGGTGGCGGTGACGACATATCTTCATGGGTGCTCGAGCTCAACCGTCACGCGCGTCGGCCCGATCTCACCCTCGTCCTCGACGTTGATCCGGAGGTCGCCGCCGAGCGCCGGGGCATGCGTTCCGGGGGCCCCGAGCTCTACGAAGTCAGCGAGATGCAGGTGGAGCTCGCCAAGTTCTACGGGAAAATCGACGAACTGTTCCCAAATGATAGAATTGCGCACATCGACGCCGAGCAAGACGTCGAGGGGGTCGCCGAGGCCATTTGGGCCGAGGTCATGAAGCTCCGGGGAGAGTCCGCATGAGCCGCTACTTGATCATCCTGTCCGCCGCGTTCGCGATGGCGAGCACCATCGGCTGCGAGCAAAGCAAGCTTCAGCGAGAGATGATGGGGGACTCGACCTGGGAGACCTCCGCTGGCTACGAGGACATCGAGGTCAAAGACTACAAGCCGCGGGGCGACGACGATTGGGAAGAAAAGCACGCGCCGATGGACGGTGAGCCGGAGCCCGAGAGCAGCATCGATGGCATGTTCCCGCGAGCGAGGACCGGGGTGATCTCGCGAAGTGACCTCGTGCCCGTGCTCGAAGGTGGACTCGGTCGATTCCTTCAGAACGTAGAGACCGAGCCGGCGTTCCACCAAGGCGCCTTCGTCGGCTTTCGTATCGTGAGCTTCTTTCCGGGCGATCTCGAGTATGCATCCCTCGACCTCCGACCGGGCGATATCGTCACCCATGTGAACGGCCGCTCGATCGAACGTCCTGAGCAGGCCGTGGCCGTCTGGGAGGCTCTTCGCACTGCGACAGACCTCGTGGTTCTCTACCGCCGTGGCGACGACGATCTGGCCCTCAAGTTCCGGATCGTTGACGTCGGTTAAAACCGACTCCATCGTTCCGCGGTGCGCTCCTCCAACCGGTTTGCCGTCGCCGCCTCGGCGTTGCTCGTCTACACGATAGCCGTCGTGCTTTGGGGGGCGCTCGTTCGCGCGTCCATGTCGGGCGACGGTTGCGGCGATCACTGGCCACTTTGCAACGGTGTCGTGCTGCCGGTCGAACCGTCGACCAAGACCATCGTCGAGCTCACGCATCGCGTGACCTCTGGCCTCTGCTGGATCTGGACGGCGATCATGTGGTTCGGAGCGCTTCGGGTATTCCCCCGCGGCCACGCGACACGTTCGGCCGCCGGCTGGAGCATCTTCTTCATGACGACGGAGGCGCTGGTCGGCGCTGGCCTCGTCTTGTTTCGAATGGTGGCCGACAATCCCTCGACGGCGCGCGCCGCCTGGATGGCAGCTCACCTCATCAACACGTTTCTTCTCCTCGCCGCGCTCACGTGGATGGCCGTGAGCGCATGGCAACGGGCCGGGGTTCGTTTCCCGCGCGATGCCTGGTTG
>JBATLA010000259.1:0-2652 GCA_049669945.1 Polyangiales bacterium
TCTGGGGCCAGCTCGAGCCCAACGTAGGGCTGATCGTTCTCGAGGGGTCGACCCGCAAGTATCCGTACGTCGAGGCCGAGGGCTTGGTTTGGGCGGGCGCGGGGACGCCGCAGTTCGGGCTTCGAGACAATCAGATGACCGTCGAGGCGCTGGTTCTCACCGTGAAGGTGCGCGACCCGAAAGGGATTAGCGACACCCGGCTCGGCCGCTTTATCTTGTCCACTGGCGCCGTGCGGGCGATGCACGTCGACGGCGGGCACGCGATCTTGCGCGCGCCATCGAAAACCAATTTCGAGATCTTCGGCGGGGTGCCCGTCGAAGGGGACGTCGATGGCCGGCGATACGATTGGATGGCGGGCGGCCGGATCTCACAGGGGCTGGGCAAGCTCGGCGTGATCGGCGGCTCTTACTACAACCGGTACAACGCAGGGCAACGGTCCGACGAAGAGGTCGGTGCCGATTTCTCGCTTCGCGCGGCCCACTGGCTCGACATGGCTGCCAAGTTCTCCTGGGAAATCGTGAACCCTGGACTCGCAGAAGTCCTCGCGACCGTCTCATCGGCCACCGAAAGCGGGAAGCTCCGGGGCGAGGTGTTCGCGTCGAAGCGCTCCCCGACGCGGATGCTGCAGCAGACCTCCTTGTTTACGGTGCTGGGCGACCCGGGCACGCTGAGGACCGGCGGAAATCTCTTCTGGAGGGCCGCACCGCGCCTCGACTTCTGGCTCGAGGGCTCGGCGGCACAAGCCGAGGACAGATGGGGCTGGATGGGCTACTTCCGCAGCGTCCTGCGAACCGATGACAAGGGCAAAGGCAGCGTGCTCGGGGAGGTGCGGCGTCAGGCAATTGCGTCGGTGTCGAACTGGACGGGGCTCCGAGTCGCCGCTGTGATTCCTGTATGGGAGGACCTCGAGCAATCGGTCGGCCTCATGCCCGAAGTCGAGGTTGTGATCCCGGACGAACGCTCCGCCGAAACCGGGAAGGTCTGGCCATGGGGCCGCTTGGCGCTTCGCTATCGGCACGAGAAGGGCTGGACTGTGGCGGCCGCGGCGGAAGCCAGCTCCACTCAGGACATCAGGCTCGACGTACGCGCCCTCGCACGGGTCGCCTACCAGCACACTTGGCGTGGAAACAAATGAAACGGCTCATCGCAATCACGGGACTGATTTGCCTCGCCGGCTCGACGGGCGCGTGCGCCAAGATGCTCGGTCTCGAGCAAGAGAAGGAAGACCACGCGTTCGAGCACCGCGCCCACGTCGTCGAGGGGATCAACTGCCTCGAGTGTCACGAGGGCGTGCAGACCGCAGGCGAAGAGGGCCCTCTGCACTTCCCGACCACCGCAGACTGCGTGGAGTGCCACGAAGAGCCCCACGATCCGGACACCTGCGCGAACTGCCATGGACGCGCGAGAAACCGGCACAGCGCCGAGATGGCCCGACGCCACCTTCGCTTTTCCCACGAGGTTCACGGGCAAGAAGGCGCCGGCGATTGCGTCCGCTGCCACGTCAACGTCACGGTCGACTCCGACTATGTCCGTGTGAAGCACCCCACCTGCTTCAGCTGCCACGCGCACAAGGGCCAGTGGTCGTCGCGCGACTGCGGTGGGTGCCACATCGATCTGCCGGGCGAGATGACGGTGCCCGAGAGCCATGTCGTTCACAGCGGCAACTTCCTTCGCGAGCACGGCGTGCAAGCCAACGCGCAAGGAGACCTCTGCACGACCTGCCACACCCAACGCCAGTGCGCGGCCTGTCACGGCATCACGGTGCCCACGATCCCATCACGGTTCCGCTTCGACGAGCCGATGCGCCAGACGATGCACCGCGCGAACTTCATCTCGGTCCACGATCAGATGGCCGCCGCGGACCCAGGGCAATGCGTCACTTGTCATAGCGCGCTCTTTTGCGTCGATTGCCACACGCGCCTCGGTATCTCCGGTGAGAACCCCACTCGAGGAAATCCGCATCCGCCCGGGTGGTCGGGCCCGCCGGGCTCATCGAACGCTCACGGCCAAGCCGCACGACTCGATCCGCTGTCATGCGCGAGCTGCCATGGCGGCGCCGGTGAGGCACTCTGCGTGAGCTGCCACGTCGTCGGCGGCCCGGGCGGCAATCCACATCCGCCAGGCTTCAACAGCCGCCTGAGCAAAGCCAACGACCTGCCTTGCCGCATGTGCCACATAGGTGGCCGATGAAGCAGGCCGCGATCATCATCGTGGTCTTCGCGGTGCTCGGGTTCCTGGGCGGCTTGATCTTCGTGAAGATCACGTCGGATATCGTCCCGACGATGGTGGACTACCGCAAGCACGGCCCCACCCGCGACGTCTCCAAGGACTGGCTCGTCGATAAATTCTCGAACGGCCATTCGCAACACGTCGTCAACCTCGCCCTCGAGTGCAACCTTTGCCACGACCCGGCGCGATCAGACTTCCAGGAAGTCGACATCGGGGTGTGTACCTCGTGCCACGAAGAGCAGGCGGCCCACCCCCACGTCGACGAGAAAGGGGAGATCACCGAGTGTACCACCTGCCACAGCTTCAAGTACGTCACCGACGCGGACGGCCCCTGGGATTGCGCCCGCTGCCACGGGCCATTCGACACCCCAACCCACACGGGTCTTGCGATGCACGCCGATCTCTCCTGCGCCAACTGCCAC
>JBATLA010000260.1:0-5658 GCA_049669945.1 Polyangiales bacterium
ACGCCTTGCGGCGACGTCCTCGTTCCGGGCGACGCCGACGCGAGCGTCCTCGTCGGCAAGCTCGATGGCACCGCGCTCTGCATGGGCAGCCTCATGCCGAAAGGCAACGGCTCGCTCACGACCGCAGAGATCGACCTCATCGCCACCTGGGTGTGTCAGGGCGCTGAGGACAACTAGAGGGGCTGCCGTACCGAAATCCCTTCCGACCGTGTGCGAGCCTGTAGGCTTTCAACGTACGCCAGACAGCCGTTACGATCGATCGATGGGCTTGCGGGGGAACGCGAGCCCTCATGGGGGACACGATGAACCGGATGCTGAGTATGGCGGCCTTTGCGCTGCTGCTGGGTGGGGGCTGCTCGAGCAGCAGCAGCGATGCTTGTGACCCGATCGCGCAGACTGGGTGTGATGAGGACTTGGTGTGCGAGGAGGTGGTCGACGGAGGGACAGCATGCTTCGCGCCGGTCGTGCTTCGCGGCAACGTCTTTGATCAATCCGACGAGAGCGGCATCGAAGGGGCGACGGTCGTTGCACTGGACGCCAATCGCGCGCCGGCGAGCACGGTTGCCGTGACGGATCCGAGCGGCGGCTACGAGATTCAAGTCGCCCGGCAGCGTGACACCGATGGCAATCCACAGGGCGGCGACGTCACCCTACGCGCGGACGCCGCAGGGTACCAAACGTTTCCGGGCGGGATTCGGCAGGCGCTTCCGATCGACGTATCGAGCCCGGTTGAAGAAGATGGGGTGCTCGTAGTCGACACCCCGACGACCGACGTTGGCCTGATTGCACTTCCGTCGGGCGCAGGAATGAACCAGATTTTCGGCAAGGTCGAAGTGCCACGCGATAGCACCGGCGTGCTCGTCGTAGCGGAGACGACCGGCGGCACGCCCCAGGGCTTCACCGCCATCGCCGACCGCGAAGGCGTCTACCGCATCTTCAATCTACCGGACGGCGACTTCTCGATACTCGGCTATGCGCAAGGCGTGAACTATGGCGCCCAGACAGCATCCGTCAGCGGAGGCGAAGACAAGCAGGTCGATCTTGCCATCAACTCGGACGCACCAGGAACCGTAACGGGCAGCGTGCAGATCGTGAATCCGGGCGCAGGCGAGGGCACTTCGTACATCCTCGTCGTCGAGTCCACCTTTGACGAAGCACTTGCGCGCGGCGAGACGCCGCCCGGTTTGCGCGCGCCCGAGGGAACCGATCTCATCGACAGCGGGAGCTGGTTGATCGAAGGCGTGCCAGCAGGCAGCTACAAGGTTCTCGGCGCATTCGAAAACGATCAACTCGTGCGGGACCCCGACTTCGGCCAGGGCAACACTGAAATCGTCCGCGTCGAAGTTGCCGCCGGGCAATCCGTCGAGGCGCCCAGCTTCAAGATCACTGGGTCGCTCGACGTGATCTCACCGGGTGCCGAGGGTGCCGAAGAGGTGGATGGCAACCCTGTCTTTTCGTGGGTCGATGACAGCGGCGAGGACCGCTACTACATCCAGGTGTTCGACACCTTTGGCGAATTGATCTGGGAAGACCCGAACATCCCAAGCTCGAGCGGAAGTGACCCGGAGGTGCCGTACGCTGGGCCACCCCTCGACTCTGGGATGTTCTACCAGTTCCGCGTGACCTCGATCGACATCAACGACCGGCCGTTGTCGCGCACCGAAGACCTCAAGGGCGTCTTCTTCCTACCGTAGGCTCGGTCCGGCCCGCCCACAAACGAAGTTCTCGAGCGAGCAAGGACTACAGCTCCACCACCACATTGCCGTCTTCGACGACCGCGCTGTAGGTCTTCAGCGCCTTCTCGCCGCGCACGACGTTGAGCATCTGAATGCCGGGCGGGAAGTTCGCCCATTTGTGGACCTCGCCCGTCCGAATGTCGAACTCCGCGCGATGAAGTGGGCATCGAATCCGGCAGCCGTCGACGATTTTGCCGCGCGTGAGCGGTGCGAACACATGCGTGCAATGCGATTGCGTCGCGTGAAAGCCGTCTTCGAGGTGATAGACGAGGATGTTCGTGTCGCCAGCCTTGAAGGCCTTCAGCTCACCAAGCGGCAGCTCCGATTCCTTGCAGACGATGTGGCGCGTCATGGGCTTCCTCCTCTCCTTCGAGCTCTTGGAAGAGAACTCTGGGAAGAGAACTCTATACCCCCGATGACCGATCCGAAAGCCGGCGGGTCGAAGCCGTGCTCTCGTCAGCGTGAGCCCTTCGCCGCGTGTCGGGCGCCAAGCCAGTCGAAGCGTTCCTTGACAATCTGACTCCACGCGGCACTGCTCGTCCAAGCAAGGCGACTCCCCACGGGGTCACGGGCAGCGGCGAAGGCAGAAACGTCGTCCCTACGCAAACCAAAATGGACCACGTCAACACCTCTTGCCTCAGCTTCTCCCGGTCCCAAAGACGAGGCGTACCCGCGCGCGTGTCGACTCCGACTGGGTACGCGGTCCAATACCCATGACGGAAGCCCCCAAACGCCTGCTCCTTGTCTTCGGAAACCATCTGTTCCCGAGCCACTGCATCGAGGAGGCGCGCCCGGACGCCGTGTTCATGGCCGAGTCGGCGCACATGTGCCGTCGCTACGCCGCGCACCGTCACAAGCTCGTGCTGATTCTGAGCGCGATGCGTTCCAAGGCTGATGATCTCGCCGAGCACGGCCACAGCGTCTTCTATACCCGGCTCGACGAGGCGGGGGACCGCTCGTGGACGGCCATGCTGACGGAGCACCTCGACTCCCGCGACTACGACGAGCTCGTCTGTTTCGAGCTCGAGTCACCGGCGATGTCTTCGAAGCTCGAGTCGCTGGCGGAGGAGCGCGCCCTTCCGCTTGTTGTGCTCCCGAGCCCGATGTTCCTCACCAGCCGCCAAGCGTTCCAGGAATACCGCGACAGTCACAAGCGGCTCTTCATGGCGGATTTCTATCGCGGGCAGCGCAAGCGCATGGCGGTTCTCATCGACGACGAGGGCGGTCCGCTGGGCGGCCAGTGGAGCTTCGATGAGGACAACCGAAAGAAGCTCCCGAAAAGCGTGGCACCACCACCGCTCCCGGAACCGCATTGGACCGACCACAGCCGCGATGTCGTCGCACTCGTCGACGCGCGCTTCCCGGAGCACCCGGGCGACGCGAAACGCTTCTGGCTCCCAAGCACCGAAGCCCAAGCCGAGCAAGCTCTTCGCGCCTTTCTCGACGAAAGGTTTTCACTCTTCGGTGACTACGAAGACGCGCTCAGCAGCAAGCACCCGTTCGTCTTTCACTCGGTGCTCAGCCCAGTTCTCAACATCGGTCTGCTCACCCCCATGCAGGTGCTCAACGCGGCCCTCGAGAAGGCAGCCGAGGTGGGCATCCCCCTCAATTCGCTCGAGGGATTCGTGCGACAGATCATCGGCTGGCGCGAGTTCATCCGAGGCGTCTGGAACACGCTCCCGCCCGAGCACTGGGAGCAGAACTTCTGGAACCATAGCCGCGGGCTCGCCGACGCTTGGTACGACGCCAGCACCGGCATCCCGCCCCTCGACGATGCGATCGCCCGGGCCGCCGAGCGCGGCTACTGCCATCACATCGAGCGCCTCATGGTGCTCGGCAACATGATGCTCTTGTGTCGGGTCGCGCCCGGCGAGGTGTACCGCTGGTTCATGGAGATGTTCGTCGACTCGGCGGACTGGGTGATGGCGCCCAACGTCTACGGCATGGCGCTTTTCAGCGAGGGCGGGGCCTTCACGACGAAGCCTTACATCTGCGGCTCGAACTACCTCCGCAAGATGGGCGACTATCCCAAGGGCGAGTGGTGTGACATCGTCGACGGGCTCTACTGGTCGTTCGTGCGGGACCACCGCGACTTCTTCGAGAAGAACCCGCGCAGCAAAATGATGACTCGCACGCTCGACCGTCTCGACCCCGAGCGCAAGGCGCGCATCTTTGCGCTCGCCGAGGATTTCACCGCCCGAGTGACGCGCTAGCGCCTCGGTGGTCGCAGTAGCAGCACGGGCGTCTGTGATTTGTAGCGCTTGTATGCGGGGTCACTGCCCCAGCGCTCGTCGGCGCGCTTCTCGAGGATGGGGATCCCGCTCACTTTCGTGAGCAGGAACGCGACGAACACCGGGGAGATCATCGTCACCCACTGCCAGCCTCGAAGCGTCGACGATGCGATGACCGCTACGCCCAACCAGAGCACGATTTCGCCAAAGTAGTTCGGGTGGCGCGACCAGGCCCACAAACCCGAGGCGATGAAGTGGCCGGGGTGCTTCTCTCGGTGCGCGCTCTTCTGCCGATCGGCAGCCACTTCGATCGTGAAGCCCGCCACCCAAATCAAGAGGCCTGCGACATCAGCCGCGCCGAGCGGGGTGGATTCCCGTGCGGAGATAGCCGCAAGTGCTGCGCACAGCGTCAGAAACACCCAGAGGCCTTGGAGCGTCCACGCGACGAAGAAACGCGACGGGCTCGGCTTGATCTTGTCGAAGCGGGCGTCCGACCCTTGTCGATGGATTCGCCGAAAGAGAAAGCTTCCGAGGCGCCCCGCCCAGACGAGCACCAACGCAGCCAGCACCAGCGAGCGAAGGTCCGTCGAACCCGCTGCGATGAGCGCAAACAGCGTCACGCCGATGTAGGTCAGGCTCCCCGTCAGGTCGTAGAAGCGCTCGGTTTGCTTTGCGTAGGCTGGAACGAACGCCACCCACTGCACCACGAACGCCAGCCCCGCGCACCACAAGGTGAGCCGCACCCCGAGCAACATCACCCCGTGATCCCCGCCCGCCCAAGCGACCCCAAGGGCAGCGAGCAAGCACACACCAACGACACCCATAGCCAACACGGTTCGCTTCATCTCACCCCCAAGACACGGCCTCCGGGAACCTAGTTCAGGCCACGGTTGCGGACATAGTGACCGTCCTCGAACGAATCGAAGAAATCGCCAAGGCGTGGGTGCTCGATGGGCGAGCCCAAGCTGTCTGCTTCGAGATTCCGCTCCGCGACGTACGTCTCGTGCGCCGCGCCGCCGACCAGAACCCGATACCAAGGCGCATCTTTGGGCGGCCGGCTCTTCGCGACTTGCTCGTACCACGCCTCGCTGAGGGAAAACGTCGCATCGATGTCGACGACAACGCCGCGGTAGTCGAACAGCCGATGCTGCACGAGCTGTCCAAGCGCGAATTTTGGTCTAACGGCCGCCATGAGCCAGCGACTCTACTCAAATGTGGCTCCGAGCGATACCGCGCCGAGCAGTTGTGGCGGCAACGGCAGCAACGAGCAGCCGCCCGCCAACGAACCTCCCGAACTAGGCGCCCTCGGCTAGTTGCTAGGGCAGGGCTCGGTGCCCTCGTAGTTCTCCACGCAGCCGCTTTCACAGGTCGCGCTTTCAAACGTTGCGCTGATCGTATCCGCGTTGTCCTGCGGGTCCGTGACCGTCACTTCGAAGAACTCCAACCCGTAGAAGAGGTCGCAATCGACCGTTTCCATCACCGGTGACGGGGTTGAGGTAATACTGAAATTGTCGCAGTACATCAGGATGCCCGCGTACGTGAGCGTCTCGCCGGTCGGGTCATCCGCGTCCTTCGCGCTCACCGTGACCTGGAGAGTTGTCGCCCCAAAGCCCGTGCAGTCACCCCCGTACTCCCACTCGAGGTAGTCAATCACCGGCGGGTTGTTCCCGGCCGTGCCGCCTGTACCGGCC
>JBATLA010000261.1:0-3130 GCA_049669945.1 Polyangiales bacterium
TGGTTCTCAGCAACGGCGCGGGTCTCAACGTGGAGGTTCCGTTCAAGTTCACCTACAACCCAACGCCCGCAGGGTTCATTTTCGCCGACTCCGGCTTCTCGTTTCAGAATCTCGTACGCAACGTCACAGGTGGGAGCTACAACGACTCGAACCTGGCGTTCCCCGTCGGGGCGCGCAATCAGGTGTTCGTTCCGCTGGCGGTCGGCGGTGGCTACACGCACGTCGTCAAAGACATCGTCATGCTCGATATGTTCGCGAGGGTGGGTTGGAACCCATTCGTGTACATCAACCCTCCGAGCGGGAGCGGAATCGGCGTAGTGCCTGCCCGCGACGCCTGGGTGCTTTCCGTCGGGATGCTCATTCACACGAGCCCAATCCTTCAGCAGTGAATCAGGCGCTTGCCCCAGGGGTGGGGAACACACCATCGACCTCGAACGTCTCCCGCGCGAAGCTCGTGCGCGCGCGAATGACGGCAGGGCCCGGTTGGAGCTCGACGCACGCGCGGCTCGCGGTACAGATCCATTGCTCGGCGTGCAGAGGCTTTTTGGTCGTGAAGACCGGCTCGAAGAGGCCGAGGTTGGCGCCCTTCCCCGGATCGCGCGCCGACTGGAACCGAAAGGCAGCCACCCCGGCCTCGCGCATTTCCGAGCCGAGCGGCTGAGACACTCGATAGGTCGTCGGCGAGGAAACGTCGTCGGTGAACCCAGCGAACGGCTCGGCCGTTAGGTCGACGCCCTTCCTCGTCGAGATGCGAACCTGAAACAAGGTGAGTGGCCGCGTCAGAGGCGCGATGTCCGCTTCGGTGCCCTCCAGGAAGAGCAGCACGTAGTACGCCTTCTCGGCGAGCACCGTGCCCTGTGTCTCAGCGCAATAGAAGATGCCGCGCTCACGACGCGTGCCAAAGCGGGAGCCGTATCGAAGCGGCGGATGTCGAAATGGCGTCGCGAGCAAGTAGTGAAGCCCGGCGAACCGGCGACCGACGGGCCAAGGCGGTTTGGCAGTGTCGATCAACGCTTCGAGGAGTTGCTGCTCGTCATCCGAATCGACGAGCTTTCGGGTCGAGGTCACGTGCTGCGATTCGACCGCGCGCCATGCCGGCCCCGCAAGTCGCGCGGGCTCAAATCGTTCCGCGCATTGCGTCCAGATACTCGGCGACATCGACCAGCCCCTCGATCTTCTTCATGCGCTGAAGCGGCACCCCACCCACGTGATGATTTTCGGCGGTGAGCCACGCGCGCGCCTGCACCTCGTTGCCGCCGACCAAGGCGTCGAGGCTTCGGAAGACACGGAGGAACAGCAGCGCGAGCTCGCCTTCCTTGCTGCCGAGCGGGATCGGCCCGCGCTTGTGGTTGCGCACCCGCGAGAGCGTGGACTCGCTGGTGCCGACGATCTCTGCGAGCTCGGCGGACGAGAGCCCCAACGCCTCCGCAGCCCGCAGCAGCGCCTTGGTCACGACAGCGGCTTCATCGACGGCGATCGAGGCGGCAACCGGCATCCGGGCTCCTTTCAATAGCAACAATAGTATTGAAATCTTGCTAGCGCAAGAGCGGCGGCGGACTCGGCACCGAAAAGTCCAGTGTTTGCAGGCATGTACCCACCGACACGGGCCCTCCCATCCTGCGCCCCGACTTGGGGATGATCGACGCGCTCATCGAATCGAGCGGCTGCTCAGCCCATGCCAGAAGCGTGTCGGAGCTCTCGGCTGCGAAAACGAACGCATCGTCGCCGGAGGCCACGGCGGACCACAGCGCATCCCCGCCATCCCCGTTGACCCCCTCGCTCAGGAGCGCCGCATTGGCTTCGTCGTCGAAGCGCACACGCCACACCGCAACGACTTCATCGCCACTGGCGTAGATGGCGAGCTCATCCCCAACCCAGCTCAACGCGATGGCCCAGGCCTCGTCGTGCTCCATCCCCTGCCGCCGAAGGGTGCCGTACACATACCAAGCGCCGTAGCGGTTTTCGACTACGACATCGCTCCCGTCGACGGGAACAGGATGTGCAACGCCCGGGTAGTCCACGACGGGTGGATCCATGCCGTACCCCCCCATCACCTCGGCCGTGGTTTCGGGCGGCGCCCCGAAAGCAGCCGCGCGACCATCGAGGCCCAGGTCCAAAGAGGTCTCGGTCATGAACAGAAACCCATACGAGTAAGGGAAGCTCGACGCGGTGTCGATGAGCGCGACTTCCGTGTCGGCCGCCCGTTCATGCAGCCGGCTCGTGTTGGCGTCGTGGATTGCGTCCCAGTCGATGTCTTCAGGCTGGTATCCGCCCGTCTCGTAGTACCAAGCAAACGAGCTGTGGTTGGCGTCGCCCTCGATGACGCTGCGCACGCCAATCACACGGTCCTCCGTGTTTGCGCCGCTGCCCACCGTGTTGAGGTCGAACTGACTGTTCTGAATCGAGTGGATGAATTCATGGGCGAGGATCACCTGCGCCTGGCCGTCTTCGTATTCGCGATCGATCACCGTGATGCTGTTGGCATTGCGGCTGTAGTAGGCAGCCACTTGGTTGATCCAGTATTCGGCTTGGGTCGCGGTAAGGCTTTCGGATACCTCCGGGATGAACCCGAGCAAGCGAAGGCCACGCGTCGTCGCATCTTCGCCGGTGAGGTCGTTCAGGTCGAGCCCGCTGCGAACCTCGTCGGCGTGCTGATCGACCGAAATCGTCCGGATGCTCGGCATGGGATAGTCGCTTGCATCGAGCATGGCAGCGACCGAGCTGTAGATTCCGCGCTGGCAAGGGCCGCTCGTGATGTCGCAACGCACCAAATCCGTCGTGGCGATCGGCGCAGGCGCGCCGTCGTCGCCGCAGCCACCGGCTCCCACGAACAGAGCCAAGGTCAACATCCCAAGGCGGCCGTAGGCCGCTCTCCTATTAAGCAAGCTCGCTATCCCCATCTGATCACTATGCGGCCCAAACCCAAGACAGCCAAGTTCCGCTAGCCGCCCCCGCTCACCAGCTCGGCGAGCCTCGGCAACAGCGCGGAATGCAAGGGGTCGTGACGCGGAAGTCGCTGATCGCAACTGCCTGCCCGCCTTGATCCTTCAACACGATATTTGGATAGAACTGCCCCACGACCGGCGGCCATCCGCGAGGCGGCGCGTCCGGCTTGTACGTGCCCTCGTGC
>JBATLA010000262.1:0-5140 GCA_049669945.1 Polyangiales bacterium
ATCGACGGCGGGATCGGAGAGTACCTCCTCAACCACATCGTGCTGTCGATCGCCTTTGGCGCAATCGTCGTCGGCGGCCTGATGGCCCTCTACATCCGCTATGTGAACCAGGAGCTCCTGATCTTCGTGGTCGGTGTAGTCTATCTAGTCGCGTTCATCGCCGACCGACTCGGCTGGGACCCGGTGCTCGTGTTCCTCGCGGCGGGCTTCGGCGTCTCCAACTTTTCGAAGACAGGCCACCGCCTCATCGAAACAGTGGAGCGCCTTTCGCTTCCCGTCTACGTCGTGTTTTTCACGCTCGCAGGCGCCAAGCTCCACCTCGATCAGCTACAGCAGGTCGCGCTCTTCGCGCTGGCGATGGTGGGCATCCGCATCTTTGCGATCTATGCGGGCACGAACATCGGCGCGCGCATCGGCAAGGCCGACGAGGCAACGCGCGCCTTCGGTTGGACGGGCTTCGTCTCACAGGCGGGGGTTTCGATTCTGCTCGCCGCATTGATCGGGAATTCCTTCGGGGAGCTGGGCGCGTCGATCGAGACGCTGATCATCGGCGGCGTAGCAATCAACGAGCTCATCGGACCGGTGCTGTTCAAGATGGGTCTCGGCCTGGCGGGAGAGACGACCGGCGCGCGGACGTCGCTGACACCAGCCCGGCACCTTGCGGTGAAGCCGCCATCCTTGCGGCCCGAGGGCGAAGAGGGTCCGTCGAAACAGCTCGAACCGTGGCCGGAGCACGTCGGCGCAAAGGATGTCTGGGGCGCGCCCCTCCACACGAAGAGCGCGGAGCTCAACTCGCGGATGCAGGACATCGGCGGCGACCTTCAGAGCATCGTTCGCGAGGTCTCTACAGGGCCGCTTCGGGAGTTCCAGCTGGACGCCGGAAAGTATCTCCGGGACCTCCGGAGGGAGTTCCTTCGGCAGCACCGGCGGTTGACCGTTCAAGCGCGGGCCGAAGACGGCGTCGAGCGGGACGAGCTCGTGACCATGCTGCGGGCGGCTCAGTCCGAGCTCGCGGCGCACTGGCGAGGCATCGTCCTCGGCCGTTCGGTCACGCTCGCGAAGCTGACCTGGACCCCGGAGAGCATCTTGAACAGCGTGGATGCCGTGGTGGGCGAGCTCCCAGAGGTGGTGACCGCGCCCTACGAAGAGGTCTCCTACGAGAGCCAAGATGGCGATTCGATCTGGAAGCAAACGCAGCGCCAGGCACTCCGCTTGAGACGGGGCTGGCGGAAGGCTTTCGGCCAGAGTCCTCCTCAGCGAGAAGTTCGGCTCAGGGCGCTCGGGCGCTACCACCTGTCGTACGACGCGCCCACACGATTCGAAGCGTTGGCGGCGTTGTTCGTCGAAGCGGATCGGCACATGGCGGCCCGCACCCGAAGCCTTTTCGACGGCCTGATCGCCGGATACGACGACGTCGTCGACGTTTGCGGGGACCCCAACGCGGATCTGGAACGCCAGCTCGTGCGACTGCGGCACGAAGTCGAGGAGGAGCTCGCCCTCGCGCTCGACGAGGTGGTGCGGATCACGAGCGACGGAACACACCGGGCCGCAAGCGCGGTCGCGATCGGGTACGTCCACATGAAGGACGACCTGCCGACATTCTGCACGATGGACCTGCCGTCTCGCGAACGCCGAACGAGCCGCCGGTTCGCGAACCGGATGCGCGCGATTGAGACGCTCACCAAGGACGTCGCCAACCTGCGAAAGGCGAGCTCCGCCGAGTACTCGTCCCTGGCCATGGAGCTCGAGCTGCTCGGCCTCGAAGCGCGCATCAAGGACAACGTCACCGAGTACGTCGTGCGCCTAACCAGCACGGTGGACCGGCGCGCGACGTCCCAGGTGGCCCGTGTGAGCGACACGCTTCAGGTCGCCCTCTCGGAGCTGAACGAGCACCTCGAGAGCGATCTCTCGGGCGAAGAGCTCGCCATGGGGCTTCGAAGCTCGACCGAAGCGACGAGCAAGGCCGCCGGCGAAGCCGCGCGCGTCACCAACGAGCTCTACCAAGACCTGAGCGACGACACCAAGATCGCACCGCTTCTCGACACACTCGTCGAAGCCTGCCGGGCCCTCACCCCGCGATACCGCGTGACGGTGGGTCAGCAGCAAACAGGCGAGTGGCGCTTGCCGAGCGCGCTCCCCGAGGTCGAGGTCCCATTCCGCGAGGTCGTCTTGACCTACATCGACAGCCGCGTTGCTCCGAAGCTCCTCGCGATTCGGCGAGAGCTTGCCGAGCGCGTTCAGCCCCTCGCCAATCTGCTCCAGGAGCTCGAGCGTGTGGTCGCGTTCAACGTCGAGCTGGCTACGGCCGAGCTCGAAGTCGTCCACGACGAAGCGGTCCCCGAGGAGATGCATTCCCTCCTTCGCGACATGGTCTACAGCCAGCTGGAGCGGAACTACAACTCACTCGAAGAGATCCGCTCCGACGCGAAGGGCTGGCCCGGCATCATCGAGTCAGAGATGCAGGACGCCGCCATCGGCACCCTCGAAACGCTTCGAGCCGAGCTCGCCGAGGGCGAATTCAGCCGCTCGCGCCTCGAAGCCATGCGCCGGGCCGCAAGTGGCCTCCGCATGATCGAAGAGGCGGAGAAGCCTCCACGGAGGGAGCGGATCAAGGCCCAGTTCCGGAACGCGCTTCGCGCGCTCTTTGGCGAAGAGCGGCTCGAAGCGTGGAGCGAGCGGCTCGGTCTGACGGGGCCGCTGCCGACCGATGAGCTCACCGCAGGAAGCTTTGCGGCCCCAGATGTGGGAACCGACCTCCCCTTGGTCTACCGGCGCCTGTTCGCGGCCGACACGATGGAAGCGGGCGACGTGCTCACCGGCCGGGACGAGGAGATCAGGCGAGCCGAGGGTGTCCTGTCGGCCGAGCAAAGGGGCCGTTTGCGTTCCGTCGCCCTGGTGGGCGTGGATGGCGTCGGAAAGGCCGCCGTCTCGAGCGCCATCGTTCGAAGCCGCCGCTGGAAAAACGTGAAGCGCGTCGTGTTTACGGGTCCGGTGACTGTCGAAGACGTCGATGCGATCTTCCAGGACGCGCCCGAAGGGCAACTCGTCGTCGTCGACGGGCTTCATTGGATGCTGTCGATGGCACCGGGCGGATTCGAGCCGCTTCGCCGCTTCGTGAAGGGCATCATCGAGGAAGGCGGCCGACGTCGTTGGCTGACCCACGGCGCAGTGCTGTTCTGGAACTTCGCGTCGACGGTGGCGCCGCTAAGGGACGCCTTCCCCGAGGTGATTCGACTCGCCCCGCTGAGTGAGCCGGAGCTTCAAGCGGCGGTCATCGCACGCCATCGATTGAGCGGCTTCGAGCATTCGTTCGACCGCGGCGACGGCTCACCCATCGAGGGACTGTTCGCACGCGGCGCCAGCCGTATTCGGCGACCCTACGACCAATACTTCCTCGAGCTTCAAGACGCGACGGGCGGCTTGGTTCGCGACGCGCTCCGCCTGTGGCTCGCGTCGATCCGCGACATCCAGGATGACATCGTCCACGTGGGGCCGATCCCCGCATCGCCGTACACGCGCATCCGGCGGCTTCCGGACGACATCTTGGTCAACCTCTACCAGATCGCGCGCGAGGGCTGGATGGACGCCGCCGGCCAGGCGCGATTGTTCCGCCTGGACGTGAACACGGCGCAAGCGCAGTTGAGCCGCCTCGCTCACCTCGGGCTGCTCGAGGAGCGTGACGGCGCCTTCGTGATCGCGGTTCATCTGCGTGGCGCACTCGGCCGCGTCTTCGCCGAACGGGGGTGGGTGTTGTGATGAAGACTCTCCTTCGCGCGCTCGTGTCTTCCCTGCTCCTCGTGGCGATTGCGTCCACGGTGGACGCTCAGTCGATCGATTTCTCGTGGCCCTCCGAAACCGAAACCGGGACGGAAACCGAAACCGGGACGGAAACCGGAGCCGGGACGGAAACCGGAGCCGGAGCCGAAAACGGGGCCGAAAACGGGGCCGAAAACGGAATCGAGGCGCCTGCGGGAATTGCGCGGCCGCTGCCCGGTCAACCGCCGGCGCCGCCCGCGCTACCCGAAGAGCCCGAACCCCGGAGACCGTTACTGATCCTCTTCCTCAGCCTCCTCGGAGTTGGATTCGTGCTCTTCGTCGTCGAGCGCGCGCGGAGCCTGATCAGGACAAACATCGCGTTGAGCCGTGCCTTGGGCGGGCTGGTGTTCCTCTTGCGACTCGTCGGGGTCGGCCTGTTGCTCGGCATCGTCCTCGAGCTCATTCCAGAGGGACAAGATTGGATTCTCTGGGTCCTCGTCGCGCTGGCGGTCGTCGTAGGCTGGTCGGTTCGCGATCTCTTTGCCGATCTCGTGGCGGGCGGCGTATTGGCAGCCGAGCGGCGCGTGAAGAAGGGTGTCTGGGTTTCCGGGGACGGCTTTCAGGGAACCGTCGAGGGTCGCTCCCTTCGCGCAACGTGGCTTCGTGACGGACAAGGCCATCGCCTCACGGTTCCGAATCGAGCCATGGTGGGAGCGCCGATGATCTACGACGCCGGCGTTGACGCCGAGCACGAGGTCGTCGTTCGGCTCGAAGGCTACCGGGACGCTGGCAAGGTCCGCTTGGCTTTGACGGACGCAATCCTGAGCTCGCCTTGGGTGCTTGCCGGCGCGAACCCGATCGTCCTACGAGATCCCGCTGACCCTGTGGTTTGGCGCGTGCGCACGAAGCTGCTCGAGCCTCGTTTCTCCGTGCACTTCGAGGGCGAGCTCCTCGAACGCGTCGAGGATCTCCTCCGATACGAGCCGCCGGTCGAAGAGCGCGAGACCGTGCCGAGCGATCTGCCACCCAGCGGCTGAGTTCAGCCGAGCCAGTCGCGAAGCTCGCCGGTGATGATGAGCGGGCTCTGCTGAAGCTCTTCGATCGTCGTCGCCCCGCAGAGCAACATCACCGAACGGAGCTCGCGCTCGATCTGGAGTAAGAAGCTCCGCGCGCCGTCGACTCCGCCCTCGAGAAACGCCTGGTAGACGTTTCGGGCCATGCCGGCGCAACTCGCGCCAAGGGCAATGGCTCTCGCCACATCCATCCCCGTGCGAACACCTCCGGTCGCGATCGTCGTGAGCCCGGCGTCGACGCAGTATCGAACGGATACGGCGGTCGGGATGCCCCAATCCCAAAGCGCCTCGCCGAGTGCGCGGCCGTCGCC
>JBATLA010000263.1:0-1634 GCA_049669945.1 Polyangiales bacterium
TGCCGAGGGCTACTACCAAAGCGGTGACGCCGGGATGCGCTTCCTCCCGGCGCGCGCGCGCTGGGCCATTCTCGTCGCGAGCCGCTTGTATCGAGGCATTGGTCGCCGTCTGCGTCGTCGCCACGGAAGCAATCCGTTGCTCGGCCGCGTCGTGGTTCCTTGGCTTGAGAAGGTCGCGCTGGTCGCGAGTGCGACTGCGAGCTGGGTCCGCGTGACCTTGTCTCCCCCTCGCGCGACCAGGACAGCACAATACCGCGACTACTTGATCGGGCTACCGGGGACACTCGAGAGCACTGACGTTGGCGCGGACTCTGGCGCAGGCGCAGGCGCTGGCGCTGGCACTGGCGCTGACACTGGCGCCGGCACTGACGCTGTTGTAAGTGCGGGTCATGTCCTACGACACTCTCATTAAGAACGCGCTCGTTTTCGATGGCTGTGGTGGGGCGCCGGCCGAGTGCGACGTCGCAATCGAGAACGGGAAGATTGCGGCCGTTGGCGACCAGCTCGACGCTAGCCAAGCCGACGAAGTCGTCGACGCTGCTGGGCGCTGGCTCACGCCCGGACTCTGGGACATTCACACGCACCTCGACCTCGAGGTCGAGCTCGACCCCGGCTTGAGCGAGGTCGTCCGCCACGGCACGACGACGGCGGTGGTCGCCAACTGCTCGATCGGTGTGCCGTTTGGTCGCCAGAACGACGACGGCCACGACCCTGTGGTGTCTTGCTTTGCGCGCGTCGAGAACATCCCCAAGAGCGTCCTTCAGCGCGTCGCCGATCGGATCACCTGGGACAACCCCAAGGACTACCTCGCGCACTTCGCGCAGATGCCGCTCGGCGCCAACGTCGTCCCTATGATTCCGCATTCGATGTTGCGCATCGAAGCGATGGGTCTCGAGCGGGCCATCGGCGGGGGCGCCACCGAGGACGACCTCCAAAAAATGGAGAGCATCCTCGAGCAGGCCATGACCGACGGCTACCTCGGATTTTCGACCGACATGCTCCCGTTTCACTATCTCTCGAACGACCCCCACCGGGAAAAGCGCATCCCCGCGAACCATGCGTCGTTCGGGGAAGTGAAGCGCCTGACCAACGTCGTGCGCCGGCACGGCCGGGTCTGGCAGGCGACGCCCGAGAAGGACAAGCCGCACAACGTGATTCGCTGGTTCATGCTCAGCAGCGGCCGGTTCTTCGGTAAGCCGCTCAAGGTCACCGCTGTCGCCGCGCTCGACGTCGTGACCAATCGCTCGCTCGCCAAGCTCGGCGTGGCGATGACCCGGATCATCAACTCTCCCCTCGTAAACGGGAAGTTCAGGCTTCAGGCGCTGGCGGCGCCGTTCCGCGTGTATGCCGACGGGATGATTACGCCGCTCGCTGAGGAGCAACCGGTGCTCCGCGAGCTCAACGCGATCGATCTCGTCGACAAAGACGCGCGGATGGCGCTGCTCCACGACCCGGCGTACTGCAAACGCTTCCGGAAGATGTGGTACCACGACAAGAAGGGCGTTTCGGTGGCGCGCTTCAAGCGCTCGCTCAGCATCATGGACGACAGCTTTAGCCGTGACCTCCGGGACATGGTGATGACCGAGCGCCCGGTTGCGGTGTGGAAGGGCGAGACGCTGCAAGAGGTCTACGAC
>JBATLA010000264.1:0-3840 GCA_049669945.1 Polyangiales bacterium
GGGCATCGGCGTAAATGCCTTCGGCGGTCATGATGGTCACGGAGAGCGACTTCTCTGCGGGGCGACCCGTCTTCGTGTCGATGATGTGGTGCCAGCGTTGGCCGGTCCCGTCGAAGACCGCGTGCTCATAGTCGCCGGACGTCGAAAACGACGCGCCCGTCGATTCCAGCGCGGCGAAGTAGCTCTTGGGATCGCGTGGGTGCTGGATGCCCACACGCCACGGGCGCCCATCGCGCCGGCCGTGCACCTGTACTTGGCCGCCGCCGAAGATCATGTAGTTGACGATGCCACCGCCCCGGAGAATCGCACCCGCGTGATCGAGCGCGTACCCCTTGGCAATCCCGCCAGTTCCGATCGCCATCCCGCGCTTCTTCAAGAAGACGGTGCTGTACTTCTTGCTGATGCGAATGTTCTTGTAGTCGATCAGTTTGAGCCGGAGCTTGATCTCATCTGGACTTGGGATCTTGATCGAATCGGGTCGAAAATCGTAGAGGCCCCACAACGCAGCCCACGAGAGGTCGAACGCACCCCGCGACCACATCGAGACGTCAACGCCTGCGTCGACGACGCGCAGGGTATCGTCGCTGACCTTGACCGACTTCTTGCCAGCCAGTGAATTGACCTTGGCAATGTCGCTGTCGTCGCGCCACTCCGAGAGGACTGTCTCCAGTCGTTCGATCTCTTGAAAGGCATCACGAACCACGTTCTCGGCATTGTCGGGCGGCGCGTCGACTTGAATGCGAAATACGGTGCTCATCAAAGGTCGCGTGCGGGACAGCAACGGAGAGCTCGAAGCGTTTGCGACCTCGCCGGGCAACACCGGTTCAGTCGCGTCGCTCTGACCCTGGCAACCGATCGCAAGTGCGACCAAGCAGTACGCGGCGCGGGTGCGAAGCACGGCGCAACCTTCGTCGCGAACGGCCGTCGCGTCAACCCGCTTGCGATTTCGCACCGGGTTGGTACTCCTCTCAGCATGTGGGCGATGTTTGAGGTGCGCTTAGATCGCCTTTTGTGGGTACTGGCCTGCCTTTCAGTGGTGCCGGCGCACCGCGCGATGGCGTTTGGTGACGCAACGGGTATCGAGCTCGTGTCCCTCGACGTGGGACAAGGCGTCGAGCAAGCCCGTAGCGTCACCGAGCGCCTCGCGTGGGAGGTTCGCAAGCGTTCCAGTGTCGAGCCGATTCTCGAGCCCGGACGCGCGAGCCTCGACAAAGCATCTCTTTTCCGTAGTCCCTTCCTCTATTGGCGAGGCGGCGAGGAGTTCCCTCCGTTGAGCGAGGACGCGATCGAGGGTTTGCGAAAGTACATCCATCGCGGCGGCTTCATTCTCATCGACGACGCCACGGCGGGCGGCGAGGGTTTCGATCGCGCGGTTCGCCGTGAGCTTCTTCGAGCCTTCCCGGCGACACCGCTCAAACCCATCTCGAGCGAGCACACCATCTACCGTTCGTTCTACTTGCTCAACAGACCGGTCGGCCGAGTGGAGGGCCCTGGTTTCCTCGAAGGCGTCACGTACGGCGATCGAGTTGCGATTGTGTACTCGCGTCATGACTTGGGCGGCGCCCTGCAGCGCGACAAGCTTGGCGCGTGGAGCCAAGCCGTGGTTCCGGGGGGGGAGGGACAGCGCGAGCGCGCGATCCGCCTAGGCGTGAACCTGGTGCTCTACGCGCTCTGCACGGACTACAAAGACGACCAAGTACACGCTCCCTTCATCATGCGCCGTCGCGGGTCGGGGCGCTGAGCGTGGGCGTGGACGGCTGGCAGTGGCAACTCGGCATCGCGGGAGGCGCCACGATTGCGTGGGCTCTCGGACTCGCCCTGCTCGCTCTTTGGGTATTCGAATTGCGGTCGATACGTGGCGAAAGCGACCGGCGACGCCGCGCGACCTTGGGAGTTCTCGGCGGTCTCGGCATCCTCGGGGTCTACCTGCTCGCGCTACAGATCACGCTAGTTCGCGAAACCTTCGAAGAGGTCGCCGGAGGAACCGCGGTGCTCGTCGACAGCTCCCGAAGCATGACGCTCTCGGGCTCGGGTGGCGCGAGAGACGATGCGGTCCGCTCACTCATCGGCGAGTGGCAACAGGATGGCCGGGTGAACCCCATGGTCTACCTCTTCGGTTCGAGCACCCGCGGCGCCGTCTGGGAGGGCTTGGCTCAGAGCTATCGACCGACCGACGACACCACCAACATTCGCGAGGCGCTCGACTACGCGCTAGCGAATGACGCCGGTCGCGAGATCGGCTCTGTCATCGTCGTCACCGATGGGGCGGACCGACGCTTCCGTGCCGACGCACTGGCCATTGGTAGCGATGTCCCAGCCGTACACGCGGTGATCGTCGGCGGTGACGATCCGCTCGACGACCAAGCAGTCGTTTCGCTCCGTTCCGACACGACTGCGTACGTCGGCGTCCCAGCCATCATTCGCGCCGATCTGCGTGCCGTTGGCGCGCTTCGGGACCAAGAGCTTCGCGTGCAGCTCTGGCACGACGGCAGACTCGAGCAGGAGTCCATCGCCGTGCTCGATGAAGATGGGCGGGCGACCGCTACTTTCGAGGTCACTCCGCAGCGAATCGGCCGGTCGCTCTATCGCGTCGTCATTCCTCAGTCGCAAGCCGATGAAGTCCCCGACAACAACGTTCGAGCCGCGCTCCTCCGCGTCGGCCGGGAACGGCTGCGCGCACTCCTGGTCGCTGGCCGTCCGAGCTGGGACGTTCGCTTCTTGCGTGACTTCCTCAAGCGCGACGGCTCCGTCGACCTGGTGTCGTTCTTCATTTTGCGCGCCGCGGCCGATCTCACGGCGGCGCCTACGAACGAGCTCGCTCTGATTCCATTTCCGACCGACGAGCTCTTCAGGGAGCACCTCGGCAGCTTCGACGTCGTGATCTTTCAGAACTTCGACTACGCGCCGTACGAGATGGCCACCTACCTACCACGCATCCGAGAATACGTTCAGCGCGGAGGGTCTTTCGTGATGATCGGCGGCGATCGGTCATTTGCGGAAGGGCGGTACGGCGGGACCGCAATCGAGCAGATCCTCCCGGTGAAGATCGGCGACCCCAGCGCGCTCAAGGGGAGCTTTCGAGCTGAGGTCAGCAAGGGGCTCGAGCGTCACCCGATCGTCGCACTCGGGCCAGACCCCGGACTCACTCGTCAAACCTGGCAGTCGCTCCCGGGACTGCAAGGCGCCAACCGCGTTGCAGGCGTGAAGGACGGCGCACAAGTACTACTACACCACCCGAGAGCGCGGGTCGACGGCCGCAAGCTGCCCATACTCGTCGTCGGCGAAGCCGGAAGAGGGCGGGCCGCCGCGCTGATGACGGATGCGACTTGGCGCTGGCGATTCGCTGCGGACGACGTGACTGTCGGCTCAGACGAGTACGAGCTCTTCTGGGATCGCATGGTGCGCTGGCTGACGCGTGATCCGCTGTTGGAGCCAGCACGGATCTCTACCGATCGCGAGCGGTACGGGATGGGCGCGGAGGTCGAAGTCTCGGGCCTCCTTCGGGACGCGCGGTACATCCCCATCGAGAACGCTGGTGTGACGCTGCGCTTCGAGCCGTCCGAGGGCGACGCGCCCGCCGCAGTCGTGAAGACCGATGAAGACGGACAGGTCCGCACGATACTGCCTGCGCCGACACAAAGCGGCGCATACGAGATCATCGCCTCCGTCGAGGGAGAAGAGGTCGCCCGCGAGGTCCTCATCGTCGAAGAGAGCGGCGACGAGCTGGCGGATCTCGAAGCTTTGCCCAGCGAGCTCCAGGCAGTCGCCCAACGCACCGGGGGCAGGGCGTTTCTCGGCGTGAACGACGTGCCGCCCCTTTCGGAACTGGCCTCCACGACA
>JBATLA010000265.1:0-9319 GCA_049669945.1 Polyangiales bacterium
GCGGCACAGCGAGTGGGCGGGAGGGGAGTCTTATCACGCCATGTAGCGACGTACCGACGGGTCCCGCTCGCGAGCACGTGCGTCGCGACCGATTCTCCGATCGTATCCCTCGATCTACTGACTGATCCGGTAGTTCGGCGCCTCTTTCGTCACCATCACATCGTGCACGTGGCTCTCGTGGAGCCCCGCGTTGCTGATGCGGACGAACTTCGCGTTCTTCTGCAGCTCCGGAATCGACGGGCAACCCGTGTATCCCATGCCGGCGCGCAGCCCGCCGACCAACTGGTAGACCACGGTCGAGAGCGCCCCGCGATACGGCACGCGACCCTCGATGCCCTCCGGCACCAGCTTGCCCACATCCGAGACGTCGGCCTGAGCATAGCGGTCGGATGACCCTTCGCGCATCGCGCCGAGGGAGCCCATGCCCCGATAAGACTTGTAGGTCCTGCCCTGATACAGCACGAGCTCACCGGGCGCCTCGTCGGTGCCGGCAAAGAGCGATCCAATCATGACGCTCGCGGCACCGGCAGCGATCGCCTTCACCGCATCGCCAGAATACTTGACCCCGCCGTCTGCGATGATCGGCACGCCGTGCTCTCGGCCAACCCGCGCGCAATCCATGACGGCGGTGACCTGCGGCACGCCGATACCGGCAACGATGCGGGTCGTACAGATCGAGCCCGGCCCCATGCCGACCTTGACCGCATCCGCACCGGCGTCGATCAACGCCTTGGTGCCCTCGGCGGTGGCAACATTGCCCGCGACGACCTGTACGCTCGGGTAAGTCGACTTCGTCTCGCGAACCGCTTCGATCACGCCCTTGCTGTGTCCGTGGGCCGTGTCGATGATGATGACGTCGACGCCGGCTCGAACCAGGGCTTCGGTACGCTCGTCCCGATCCGGACCGGTGCCGAGCGCCGCACCAACGCAAAGACGGCCGAGCGAATCCTTGATGGCATCGGGGTGACGGTCGGC
Organism: Polyangiales bacterium; assembly: GCA_049669945.1. Taxonomy (GTDB): domain Bacteria; phylum Myxococcota_A; class Polyangia; order Polyangiales; family Houyiibacteriaceae; genus SG8-38. The sequence continues at coordinate 976 of JBATLA010000265.1, forward strand.
CTGCAACAAGTCCTTGATGGTGATGAGACCGACCAGCTCGCCGCCCTCGCCCACCACCAACAGCTTTTCGATGCGGTGCTGGTGCAAGAGCTCCCGAGCCTTGCTCTGCTCGACCCCTGGAGGCACCGTCACCAGCTCCTTCGTCATGAGCTGGGCGACTTTTTGATTCAGGTTTTGCTCGAAGCGGATGTCGCGGCTCGTGAGAATGCCGACGGGCTTGTCGCCTTCGACGACCGGCAGGCCGGAGATCTCGTGGCGGCGCATCAGCTCGAGGGCATCGTGGAGTGACTCGCCCGGGCCGACCGTGACCGGGTCGACGATCATCCCGGTCTCCGCCCGCTTCACCTTGGTCACCTCGAGCGCCTGATGCGTCGGGCTCATGTTCTTGTGGAGGATGCCGATGCCGCCCTCACGGGCCATCGTGATCGCGGTTCGCCACTCGGTGACGGTGTCCATCGCGCTCGAGACGAACGGAATCCGAAGTTCGAGCTCGCGAGTAAACTGCGTCGAGACGTCCGCGTTTGCGGGCAGAAAATCCGCGTAACCCGGCTGGAGCAACACGTCATCGAAGGTGAGCGCTTCCCGCAGGATGCTGTCTGTCACCGGAACCTCCCAAGGACCCTAAAAATTGGCGCCGAGTATAGCGCCCCGGTGACGGCACGCTAGTAGGCTCGCGGGAAGTCCCGAATATCGACCTGATCGAGTGCGAACCGGATGAGGGCGCTCCGACTGATCTTGCGATGCCCACTTTTCTTCAGTTTGACGACCATCTCGTCGAGCTGTGCCAGATCTTCCTTGTAGAGCGAAATGCAAATCACGTCGTAGTGGTCCGGCTTCTTCTTCGCCTTCTTGCTCTTGGCACGCGTGCGCTTGGTTGCCTTGCCGCTGTAGAAGGTGTCCCGCAGGACCGCGCTCACCTCGTCTTCGTCGAAGACCCCGTCTACCCCTGTTCCGTCCCGCTTCTTCATACGCCCCCCTAAGATACCGCTGCGAGCACCGCCGGCTTCGGCGCTCGTCGACCCGTCGCAGCAACGGCCGTCACCCGTTGCACCAAACGCATGTAGTCCTCCGCACCATGGCTCTTGGGCGCGTACTCGAAGATCGTCTGCTTCGCGCTCGGCGCCTCCCGGAGCTTGGTGTTGATCCGAATCGGATCGTAGCAACGGCCTTCGAAGTGGTCGCGAAGCGTCAAGATGGCATCGCGCGAGATTCGAGTGCGGACGTCGAAGAAGGTCGGCAGCACGCCGAGGAGCTCTACGTCGTGTTGCAGCAACTCCCGCACGTTGCGGATCGTCCGAAGCACCTGCTTCACGCCGACGAGCGAAAGATAGTCACAGGCGACCGGTACGACGACACTGTCCGCATAGACCATCGCGTTCTGGTTCATCAGCGAAAGCGCCGGCGCGCAGTCGAGCACGACCGTGTCGTACTCCCGGCACGCGTCACCAAGCCGTTCTCGCATGATCCGATCGCGGTTCGGCCGCTCGGCGAGAAAGAGCTCTGCCGCGGCCAAGGTCTCGTTCGAAGTGAGCACGTCGAGACCGTCACGCACGGGAACCGCGACCTCTGAAGCCTTCGCCCCGTTGACGAGCACATGATAGAGCGTGCGCTGCCCCCGGATCCCCAGCGACGTGCCGACGTTGCCCTGCCCGTCCGCATCGACGAGCAACACACGCCGACCCGACTCGGCAAGTCCGGCTGCGAGATTGATCGAAGTCGTCGTCTTGCCGGTGCCGCCCTTGTGATTGAACACCGCGATACGCTTCGGCGCAGAACGCAACAGCCCCACCTGGCTTTGTCGTTGTTCCCCGCGTTCCCGACATTGCGTAGTGCAGTAGTAGTGACGGCGCCCGTCGCTGACGCTCATCTGATAGGGGAACTCGATCTCGAACGTCGCGCCGCAGGTGTCACAAGCGTGCACCCCGTCTGCGCCGAGCAGCAGTCGCTGCTGACAAGCGGTCGAGCAGACGTAGATATACTGCCCGTTCTCCTCGCGAACCTGATAGCGAAAGCGCGCCTCGAAGGTTCTTTCGCACACGTGACAAGTCGACTGCATCAACCACTCCCCGGGTTATCGAAGTACTTCCTGAAGTGGTTGAACCAGAATGGCGCAGAGCGGTCAAAAAACCGCGCACTGTTTCTTGGGGTCAGACGTCGAGCTCGAGGGCCTCGGCCTGCGGGGCTCGCTCCATGATGAACGAGAACCGGGCCGAGGGGTCCTTGCCCATCAGCTCGCTGAAAACTCGGTCGGCTTCGAGCTCACCTTCGACGATCACCCTCAGCGCCCGGCGGCGGCTCTTGTCGAGCGTGGTCTCCTTGAGCTCCGCGGCAGTCATCTCGCCGAGGCCTTTGAACCGGCTGATTTCGACCTTCGCGTTCTTCGCAGATTCGGCGATGATGCGGTCGCGCTCTTCGTCGTCGAGCGCCCAGTATACTTCCTTGCCGATGTCGAGCCGGTAGAGCGGCGGCTGCGCCAAGTAGATGTGCCCAGCCTTGATGAGCTGGGGTAGCAAACGATAGAAGAAAGTGAGCAAGAGCGTCGCGATGTGGTGCCCGTCGCTATCCGCATCCATCAACAGGAACACGCGGCCGTAGCGAAGCTTGCTGATGTCGAAGTCTTTGCCGATGCCGCAACCGAGCGCGCTCACGATGTCCTGAAGCTCGCGATTGCCGAGGATCTGCGCCTGCGACGCGCGCTCGGCATTGAGCACCTTGCCGCGCAGCGGCAGAATCGCCTGAGTCTTGCGGTCGCGACCCTGTTTCGCATTGCCGCCAGCGCTATCGCCCTCGACGAGGAAGAGCTCGCTGTCGTGCGGGTTCGTGCTGGAGCAATCCGCGAGCTTGCCGGGCAGGTTCAGCCGATGGCTCACCGCCGTCTTTCGCGACACCTGCTGGCTCGCCGCGCGGCTGGCAGCCCGCGCCCGCGCGGAAATGATGACCCGAGCGACGATCGACTCGGCGGACGTGTTGTTGTTGAGCAGCCACTGCTCGAACGCCGTCCGGACGGACGTTTCGAGCTGCGCCGTCACCTCGGGGTTGTTGAGCCGTTCCTTTGTCTGCCCCTGAAACTGGGGCTCCGCCACGTACACGCTGACCAAGGCGACCAATCCCTCACGGATATCGTCGGCGCTGATCTTCACACCCTTGGGCGTGAGCTTCTGCGTGTCCATGTGATTGCGGATCGCCTTGGCGAGCCCCTGCTTGAATCCGCTTTCGTGCGTACCGCCGGAGCCGGTCGGGATGCCGTTCGCATACGAACGAATCACCTCCTCGGTCGATTCGGTCCAACGGAGCGCCACCTCGAAGCGCGGGTCGCCTTCGTGTTCAATCGTGAAGGCGTCCTTGTGCACCGTGGGCTTGCCACGCTCGGCGACCAGCTTCTCGAGGAAGTCGACGATGCCACCCGGATGTTCGAACTCGTGCTTGTCGCCGGTCTTCTCGTCGACGAAGACGATTTTGAGGCCGCGGTGGAGATAGGTCTTGGCTTCGAGCCGCTCCGCCACCCGGGAGGAGTCGAAGGCCAGGCGCTTGCCGAAGATGCTCTCGTCGGGCCGGAAATGAACCGAGGTCCCCCGTTTACTCGTCTTGCCGCCGCGCTTGAGCTTCCCCTTGGCCTTCCCCCGACTGTAGCTCTGCGAGTAGGTCTTGCCGCCCCGCCAGACCGTCGCTGTCATGTCCGAAGAAAGCGCGTTGACCACGGACGAGCCTACGCCGTGAAGCCCGCCCGCAACCTGGTAGCTCTTTCCCTCGAACTTTCCGCCCGCGTGAAGCGTCGTGAGAATCAGCTCGAGCGCAGATTTCTTGAACTTCGGATGGGTGTCGACGGGAATCCCGCGGCCGTTGTCGGTGACGGTCGCGCCGCGGTGGTCGGCGTCGAGCGCTACTTCGATCCGGGTCGCGTGTCCGTTGATCGCTTCGTCCACCGAGTTGTCGACGATTTCCCAGAGCAGATGATGGTAGCCGTGGGCGTCGGTGCCGCCGATGTACATCGCGGGACGCTTGCGGACTGGCTCCAGCCCCTCGAGAACGTCGATGTCTTTCGCGGTATACGCCACTACTCCTCCGGAAAGATCGGAATCTCGGGTTCCTGGTAGACTTCGGATTCGATCGCCCCGCGGGTGAAGAGCTGGAAGCCCTTCCCGCCTCGCGAGACTACGTCGTACTTGCGAAGCGTCACGCGATACTCGCTCCCGCCTTCACGCTGGGCGATCAGCACGTCGTCGTCATAGGCCAGAACGCGGGCGCCCACGACGTAGTCGTCCTTCGCGAGCTTGATCAACATGACCCCCCGGCCGGCACCCGCCAGAAGCGACACGTCGTCCGCCTCGCAGACGAGCGCCCGACGCTGCTTGGTGATGCACGCGATGCACTCCTCGGCGAAGGCGGGCGCCACGTAGATCACTTCATCGCCCTGTTTGGGCCGCGTGAACTTGCGGCCCGAGCGCGTCGACGGATCCCGATGGCCCCGAAGCGAAAATCGGAGCGCCAGGCCCCCTCGCGTCACCGCAATGGCGTACGGCTCTTCGGGCTCCTCGGCGTTCTCGTCGGCCGGTGGTACCTCCAGGAAACGTGGGTCGAACCCCATCGCCCCGACGATGCGCTCCCCGTCGGCCATCTTGAAGAGAGTCTGAAGGGGTGTGCCATGCCCGGTGGTCGCCGGAATGTCCACGATGCGAGTGACATAGCAAACGCCATGGCTGCTGAAGAAGGCGACCGTGCTCTTGGTCGACCCTGCCAGCACCGCCAGTACGCGGTCTCCCTTGCGAACCCGCGTCGACGCCACGTCCTTGACGCGCTGCTGCCGCTTCACCCAGCCCTGCTCGGTGACGACCACCATCGCGTCCTCGTCGACGATGAACGCCTCGGCATCGAACTCCGGCTCGTCGAGCTTGGCGGTGATCCGCGTGCGACGCGGGTCGGCGTACGTCGAAGCCAGCTCCTGGAGCTCCGCCCGAACGAGCTTCCACCGGGCCGCGGGGCTCTTCAGCAGTCGCTGCACGCGGCTGGCTTCCTTGACTTTCTGGTCGAGCTCGCGCCGAATCTCGAGCATTTGGAGCTTTGCGAGACGGTAGAGCTTGAGCTCCAAAATCGCGTCGGTCTGAAGCTCGTCGAGCTTGAAGCGCTTCATCAGCTTCACCGCTGCGTCGGCCTTGCCCTCCGACTTGCGGATGATCCGGATCGCCTCGTCGAGCGCATCGAAAATGATCACGAAGCCTTCGAGGATGTGGGTGCGCTTGAGGAGCTGGTCGAGCTCGAACTCGAGGCGCTTGGTCACCACCTCCATCCGGAAGTCGAGGAAGTGCCGAAGGATGGGCTTGAGCCCGATGCGCTGCGGCGCGGCCACCTCCGGTTTGTCCGTCGGCACCAGGCAGGTGAGGTTCACCTGCACGTTCGTCTGGAGCGGCGTGTTCTTGTAGAGGTACGCCATCACGAGGTTCGGGTCGGCGCCCTTCTTCATCTCGCAAACGACGCGGCAGTCCTCCGTGCTCTCGTCACGCACGTCGATGAGCCCCGGAAGCTTCCGCGCGATGATCACCTCGGCGATCTTCTCGACCACCGCGCGCCGCTCTACCGAGTACGGAATGGAGTGAATCACGATGAACGGCTCGCCCGTGCGCTGCTTCTCGATCTTCCACTCGCCGCGGAGCTTGAGCGACCCCTGCCCGGTCTCGTACGCCGACGCGAGCTCGTCCTTACTGCTGATGAGCTCGCCGCCCGTCGGGAAGTCGGGGCCCTTGACGTACTTCATGAGCTGCTTGGTCGTCTGGTCGCCATCGATGAGCGCGACACAAGCCTGAATCACCTCGCTCAAATTGTGAGGCGGAATCGAGGTTGCCATCCCAACTGCAATGCCTTGCGAGCCATTCACCAGCAGGTTCGGGAAACGCGCGGGCAGCACGACCGGCTCGAAGAGCCGTCCGTCGTAGTTGGGCCGGAAGGCGACGGTCTTCTTGGCCAGCTCCACCAGGAGCTCGTCGGCGAGCTTCTGGAGCCTGGCCTCCGTGTAGCGCATGGCGGCAGCCGAATCGCCATCGGGCGAGCCGAAGTTGCCTCGCCCGTCGACCAGCGGCTCCCGCATGGTGAACGCCTGCGCCATCCGGACGAGCGCGTCATAGATGGCGGTGTCCCCGTGGGGGTGAAACTTGCCCATCACGTCGCCAACGATGGCGGCCGATTTGCGATGCTTGACGTCGCTCCGGAGCCGGAGCTCGTTGTACATCGTATAAAGGATGCGCCGTTGCACCGGCTTGAGGCCGTCGCGAACATCGGGCAGTGCGCGCGAGGTGATGACGCTCAACGCGTAGTTGAGGTACCGGCGCTGGGCTTCCACGACCAGCGAGGCGTCCTCGATGCTGTCCATGGGCAGCTCGATCTGCGGAGCCCCCTTCTTCTTCCGACGACGCGCCATCCGAGAACCAGCTCGCATGTAGCAGCCTCACAAAAGACGAGGCAACAAAACCGTTTTACAAACCTCGATGCAGTCTAAGGTTTGCCACGAACCGGCCAGAGATGATTGACGGGCACGGCGCCCTGCCCGACCGCGAATGCCTGCCGAAGCGCCCCGGTGATCCAAGTCTTGGCGACTGCTACTGCCGATGGAATGTCGTCGCCAAACGCGAGCCGCGTGGCGATCGCTGCGGAGAGCGCGCATCCGGTCCCATGGAAGCGACCGGGCACCAGGTCGACGACGGCGAGCTCGGAGAACGAGCCATCGTGGAGAAGGAGGTCGGTGCCCCGGTCGGCGTCCTCGAGATGCCCCCCTTTGACGAGCACGGATTGTGAGCCCAGCGCTGCAATCCGTGTCGCCGCCTCGCGCGCATCGTCGAGCGTGCGCACCGACATCTCGGCGAGCAGCCCGGCTTCCTGGGCGTTCGGGGTCAGGAGCGTTGCCTGAGGGAGGATGGCCTCCTTGTAGGCCTCCACCACGTCGCCTTTCGCGAGTGGCCGGCCCCGGCTCGGCAGCCAGACGGGGTCGACGACCCAGGGGAAGGCGCTCTGTGCCATCACGGACCCGAGCACGTGCACCACCGCGCGTGAACCGAGCGCGCCGGTCTTGGCCGCCCCGGGCTCGAGGTCCATCAGCAGGTTCGCGAGCTGTGCCCGAACGAGATCCGCCGAGAGCAACTCGACGCCCTCGACGCCCTGGGTGTTCTGGACAGTAATCAGGGTCGGCACGGCAGCCCCATAGCCCCCGTGCTGGTGAATCGTCTTGAGGTCCGCCTGGAGGCCCGCGCCCCCCGATGGATCGGAACCGGCCACGCTGAGAACGACTGGGGCCGGACCGCTCATTGCTCCTCGAGCATCGCCCGGCATTCTGCCAGCGCGGCCTTGGCCGCCTCGTCGATCGTCGGGAAGTCGACGCCAAGGCTTTCGAGCGTCTGCTGGACGATGCGGGCCACCTGCAATCGCATGTACGGCTTGCTGTCCGCAGGGATCGCATACCACGGCGCCCACGGTCGCGAGGTCTCGTTCAGCGCCTCTTCAAACGCGCGCATGTACTCGGGCCAGAGCTTCCGCTCTTCTACGTCGCGCGCGTTGAACTTCCAGTTCTTGCTCGGCTTGTCGATGCGGCGAAGAAAGCGATGCTTCTGCTCTTTCAAGGAGACGTTGAGGAAGAACTTCACGATGATCGTCCCGTTGTCGGCGAGATGCTTCTCGAAATTGCGGATCGATTCGAAGCGCTCGTGCCAAATGGTTTCCAAATCGTAATGCGGCAGCCGTTGCCCCTCGAGAAACTCCGGGTGCACTCGAACGACGAGCACCTCTTCATAGTGGCTCCGGTTGAAGACCCCGATTCGTCCTCGCTCGGGAAGCCGCCGCGCGACCCGCCAGAGGAAGTCATGATCCAGCTCCTCGTCCGAGGGCGCCTTGAACGACGACACCTGAAACCCGGCCGGGTTCACACCCGTGAAGACGCTCCGAATAGTGCTGTCCTTCCCGCCCGCGTCCATCGCCTGAAACACGAAGAGCGCCGAGAACCGATCGTCCGCGTAGAGCTTCCGCTGCAAGTCTCCGATCATGGCCGTCCGCTCCTGCCGAGCTTCCTCGAGGGCATCCTTGTCGACATCTTCATCCGGCGTCGTAGCCGCGTTGTTAATCCGAAAGGACCGGTCGAACGGAACCAAGAAGTCACTTCGCGGAGCGGTCCAAGTGTGCTTGGCGGTCATCGGATCGACTATATACCATCGCCAGTTTCTGCCTTACCATTCGCAGCACCCCAGCAACCACCCGTGTCGAGAGAGAGGTCTCCATGCGTCATGTCGTTCTGATCACCGGGCTCGCCGCCACGCTGGCGTTCAGCGGATGCAGCGGAAGCGATGAAGGCAGCGGAGGTGGCAGCGGG
>JBATLA010000266.1:0-4833 GCA_049669945.1 Polyangiales bacterium
GTCTCCATGCGCTCGTGGGCGGCGACCCGCTGGCGACGATCCAGCTCATGGCGCGACTGCTGTCCACTGCAACCATCCCGCTGGTGTATCTCGCCGTTCGGATCTTCCGGCCTGGCGACGGGTTTGCGAGCGCTTTCGCGGCGATTCTCGCTGCGTTCCACCCCTTCCTGATCTTTCACGGCGTGGACGCCCAGACCCACACGTCGGAGGCTTTTGCGGCGGCTCTGCTACTGGTGGTCATCGCCTCCTATCGCCGAAGCCCTTCGGTGAAATGGGCAGCCGCGGCAGGCGCGGTGTTGGCCCTGGGCAGCGCGTTCCGCCCGAGCTTCGTGGTGGCTGGGCTTGGTCCGATCATCTGGGCCATCGGCTTTCGGAGGTTCTCCCATCTGTGCATCGCCGGGGTCGTCAGCATCGTTGGCGCGCTTGGGTGGGTGTTGCCGACTTTCGAAGCGAGCGGCGGCTACGCCCAGTGGCGAGCGGCTCAGGACTCCCTCGTCTCGCAGGTCTTCGTTCGCACGAGTAGCCCGTTCAGCGATGAGGCGATCGCCGAGTTCGTAGTCTTCAATTTTGCCAGCACTGGCTACTGGCTACTGCTCGCGTTGGCGCCCGCCCTGCTTGCAATGCTGGCCCGACGCGGGCAGCACAACCCGCCTGACGTTGCTTACCAAGAAGCCCGAAGCGTCGCACTGTGGAGCGCGGCCCCATCGGTCGTGTTCTACCTCAGCATGTTCTGCTCCGAGCCCGGCTATCTGCTCGGTTTCATTCCATCGGTCATCGCCGCTACCGCGTTGGCGGTCACGCCCGAGCTCCCCGTCAAGACACGGCGTCTCACGCTGGCGCTCGCAAGTGTCACTCAGCTCGGCGTCCTCATGCTTCCCGCGGCGACGGACTACGTGGCGAAGTCTCCGTCGATCCCCGAGCTGGTGCATCGCGAAGTCCTCTATCGGACCGTGCTCGAACGCATGGCCGAGCGAATGCCCGAAGACGCGCGCATCCTCTACATCTCCGACTATCCGGATATCGTTCTCAGTCGCCAGCTCCCCGTGCTCCACCCGAGGCTCCACTCGATGATCTACCATTCGGAGTACTGGCCTGGCTTCGAGGGGACGTGCATCAGCTATGCGACCCAAGACGATTGGATTCCGATCCCTGGGCCCATCTTGCTCCAGACAGGTCCGCCCACGATCAAGGAGATGCCGTTCGTCTACGACTTTGTCGTGATCGATCCAGTATCAAGCCCCGACCTTCGCGACGAACTTCGTGAGCACACCACGTGCGACGTGGGCAGTGTCGATACGGAAGCCGACGTGCGGGTGCTTCCCACCAAGAAGTGCTTTCCCAACGGGCTCATCGAAGTGCACGGCCAAGGTGTGCGCTTCCAGCTACCCGAAAGCTGACCTAGGGTGGCTAAGCAGGTCACGAAAGCGTCCAAACCGCCGGCCACAGCAACGAACGCGCTCGTCTGTATCTTGCTGGCCGGCATCGCGTACTTCTTGTTGATTCTGACGACCTTCGAGTACGGGCGCGACCAGGGGATCTATGCCGTGGTCTCCGATGCGATTGTTCGAGGAGGCGCCCCGTACCGCGATGCATGGGACTTCAAGCCACCACTCGTGTTCTTCATCTACGCCGCGGCTCGTGGGCTTCTCGGAACCGGGATGGAGTCGATCCGCATTGCCGAAGCCATGGGTCTCGTCTCGCTCGTGCTTGCATTCGCGATCCTTTCGCGCCGTTTCGTGGGGGACTGGCGAGCAGGCATCTTCGGAGGCGCACTTGCCGTCACCGTCCACGTTCTGCTCGAGTTCTGGCACACGGCTCAACCGGAGAGCTTCGGTGGAATCGTCACGGCCTGGGCACTGGTCTGCGCGACGTTCCCCGCTGCCGAGCGCGGCGATCGAGCCAGATGGGCGCAACTCCTCGCGTGGGTGGCGGCGGGCGCCCTCTACACCATCGCGGCGTTCCTGAAGCCGCCACTCGGCGGTGGCTTCGTGGTCAGCCTGCTGTTCGTCATCGGCCAACGGCTCCGTGGACTCGCCGGTCGCGATCGGCTGCGCGAGTTCGCTGTGGTTTGTGTCGCGTTCGCGTTCGGCGCGGTGGCCGTAGTCGCTAGCGTGTTCCTCTTCTTCTTCGCGAACGATGCCCTTGGAGAGGTCCGAGACATCTTTCTCGTGTTCGTTCCCGAGTACACTGCTCTCGGCTTCGAGCCCACCCAGTTGCCGCTGCTCCTGTGGAGAGCCCTGTCCGACGCCCTGACTACCTTCTCCGCGTTGCTCCCCATCGGACTTGTCTTGCTCGTGGTGCTGGGCGATCGATCTCGCGCGGAGATCTGTGGCGTCGCACACGTCCTCGGGGTCGTCTTCTTTCAGTTGTTGGGCATCGCCCTTCAAGCGAAGTTCTTCGACTACCACTACGGCGCAACGCTGCCCCTGCTCGCTCTCCTCTCGGGATGGGGATTCTGGAAGCTCTGGCTTCGCCTCTTCTCCGAACCGCTGCGCGGCGGGGCCGTCGTGCTGCTCATTGCAGCCGTTCTCTTCGTCAGCCCCAAGCGCGCTACCGAAACAGGATTCTCGTCAGCGGAGGCACTCTCTTTGCGTAGTCGCATGCTCGTGGGTCGCGCCGACCCCGTCGAAGTCGACCGGCTGCATAGCCAGGGAGACGTCAGCTTCCGCGCGAACCGAGCCATGGCGGGATGGATAAGGGAGAACGTCTCGGACCGCGGCACGGTCTTCATCTGGGGTTTCGAGCCCGTGGTCTACGACATGGCATCTCGCGAACCTGCGAGTCGATACATCTACAACGTACCGCAACGACTGGAGTGGCCCGGCGCGCAGTCGGCTCGTCGCGAGCTGATCGAAGAGCTGATGCAGTCGCAGCCGCAAGTGATCTTGGTTCTGCGACGTGATGTGCTTCCCGACGTGGTTGGAGATGCGCGAGACAGTGTCGGCGCTCTCCGCCGGTTCGACGAGCTTGGTCGACTCCTCCAGGACGACTACAGTTTCGAGGGAGCGATCGAGGACTTCATGATCTACACGCACAATGGTATCCGCACCGATTGAGAGCCCAGTGAGCGACTCGCACATGAATGACAGCAAGACCCGAATGCGTCGTATCGGCGTCGGAGTCCTGGTTCTCGTCGCCACGATTGTCACCATCACCGTGCTCCTTGCGCGAAGCGCACAACCGTTCGAGCGCCGATTGGCAGGCCCTGCTTGCGCCGAGTGCAACGTCATCCTCGTTTCGATCGATACGCTTCGCGCCGATCATCTGAGTTGCTACGGGTATGAGAGGCCGACGACTCCAGAAATATGTGCGTTCTTCGCCGACGGCATGCGCTTCGAGCGCGCGTATAGCCAGAGCTCGTGGACGGCGCCTGCGCATGCTTCGATGTTCACCGGCCTCTACCCGGCTCGGCACGGTGTCACCTACGGGCCCTTGATTCCCCTCCTCCGAGGGCACACCACCATTTTCGAACACGTTCGGCGGAACGGCTATTTCACGGTCGCGCTCCACGGTGGAGGTTACGTAAACCCTGTGATGCCGAACGACCAACTCGACTTCGAGCGCAACATCACGCTTCGGCAAGATCTCGTAAGCCATGTCGAGGAAGCTCTGCGGAGCAAGCCCGACGAGTCACCGTTCTTCGTGTTCTTGCACGGATATGACGTCCATACACCGTACGCACCAGAACGAAACTACTTCGCAGAACCTCGTCCAGAGATCGACGAGAAGGCGCGCAACAACGCTTACTGTCGATACGAGGACGCCGAGGATAGGTCCAGGTTCTTGGCGCCTGCTTCGATTCCAGCCGACGTTGGTACGCAGCGCTACCTCGAGTCGCTCTACGACAGTGAGCTGCGTGAGGTCGACCGCTCTCTCGGCAAGCTGTTCCGCCATCTCGAGGAGCGCGGCTTGCTCGAAACTACCTTGGTCATCCTGACCTCCGATCACGGCGAAGAGTTTTGGGAGCACGGGAGCTGCGAACACGTCAAGACCGTCTACGACGAGCTGATTCACGTGCCGCTCTTCGTTCGCGGACCCGGCGTGGATTCGGGATCGGAGGCGCGAGCCGTGGCAGCGTCCATCGATATCGCGCCAACGGTGACGGAAGCCCTCGGAATCCCGCCTCTCCATTCGATCGACGGACGCAGCCTTTTTAGCGCTTCAGCGCGCGAGATCTTCTCCGAGGCTCAGTTCCACTACGACTCGCGGCACCTGCGACGGTACTCCGTCGTCGTTGGTTCACGGAAGTTGATTCACAATCTCGACCTCGAGGCCCGTGCGCTCTACGACTTGAAGAGCGATCCCGGGGAACACAAGGACCTCCTCGAGGGCACGCCAGCTCCACCGCGTCTCGAGGAACCGCTCCGGAAGTATATCGACCAGGGGGCTCCAGCCGAGCAACACGAGGGCGAGCTCGACTCCAAGACGCTCGAACAGCTACGTCAATTGGGGTACATCGAGTAGGCCGCGAAACGTGTCGAAGAGAGCTTCGGCGACGGCCTCTCCCAGGCGCCATAACCCGCTAGGGCCGGCCCAGAAGCCGCCTCGTCAGGGGGGGTTCACAAACGCGCCAGATCGGCTAGCTTTCCGCCCCATGAGACTTAGAAGACTTAGCCTGGTGGCGATTGCGCTCGTGGCGGCATGCAGCAGCAACAGCGACGGACCTGATCTCGAAGCACGCGTCGATGAGCTCGTCTCGCAGATGACGCTCGAAGAGAAGGTCGCGCAGATGGCGGGGGACAGCGGTCTACTCCTTCCCGAGGGCGAAACGCTTTGGAACGTGCCCGGGGTCGAGCGGCTCGGCGTTCCACCGCTTCGCATGGCGGATGGACC
>JBATLA010000267.1:0-12172 GCA_049669945.1 Polyangiales bacterium
GTGTGGAACTCATCGCGGGCGACGCGGTCGTCGACCTTACGCGGCGAGAGGCCGATCTCGCGCTGCGTTTCGTCCGACCCGAGCGCGGCGACCTGGTCGTGCGGCGTGTGGGCACTTTGCGTTTCGACGTATTCGGAGCGAAGCCGTATCTCGACGCGCATCGAGGCAAGTCGCCGGAGGAGCTGGCATGGCTCGACTGGGACACCACGCAGGCGCAGTTGCCCGATGCGGCTTGGCTGCGCGCAGAGCTTCCAGGAGTCCAGCCTTTGCTCCGGACCAACAGCCTCGCGGTGAGACTACGTGCAACCTGCGCAGGGCTGGGCGTCGCTGTGTTCGCCCGATCGCTCGCCGCACTCTACCCGGAGCTCGAAGCACTCAAAGGCTTGCCCCCCATTCCAGAGGTCCCCGTGTGGTTGGTCGGTCATCGAGCGCTCCGCAACTTGCCCCGAATCAAGGCGGTCTGGGCCCTTCTCGAGGAGCTCACTACCGAGTTTGCCTGAGCGCCGGCGAGCTCGCGCGTACGAGGTGTGCCTACTGGAACGCGCGCGCTTGGTTGCGGGCGTGTGCCGAGACCGCGGTGGGTTGTGGGTACATGAGTTTCATGGCCAGATCGAGTCTCGGTGTCGGCCTCTCCACCACGCCTTCCGGCTTCCCCTCGGCGCCTGTCTTCATCCAGAGGTCGCCTGTGTCGTTCCCACGCTCCGTGTAGCGGAGCTCGCCCTCCGGCCGGGCAGGCTCTGATGAGACCCAAAGGCCGCCGAGCCCGTCATCCGTGGTGAGCCGCGATAGACGCGTCGTCTCGGTTTGATGAGTAGATACTGAACACCCTACGCCGACTGTGGCCAGGGTGGCTGCGATGAACAATGACGCACTGTGCATGTCGAACCTCCTGTGCGCGGGGCTTGCAATCGCGCACACAAGGATGGTCGAGTGAATGCGTGCTTTTCTCTATCCGTAAAACGTTTGGAATCCGTACGTAAATGGTTTGGGGTCGAGGTGGCGCATACGTAATTGTTTTGGTTTGGCGTTTTCGAAGTTGTGAGGGACGCCGGCGGTGCCAATAGTCGGTGTGTGGATCAGGTCACTTCGACACTCATCGATCTCGTCGAGGCCGCATACGACCTCGATGTAGAGCCCGACAATTGGCTTCAGCACGTAATGGACGTGGGCCTTCCACTTCTCGATCAGGGTCTGGGTGTCGGCGCGCTTTCATTCACGCGACCACTCGACGCCAACAAGGTCGTCATTCATCAGCAGTACGTTGCGTCCGGACCACAGGACTTTCCCGAGCGCAACATGCGTTTCACCAGTGGCGGGAGCGCCGAGGTGAGCCAGGCGATGACCCGGCCCGGAATGGCGATGACGCTCACCGAGTGCGCAGGTGACGCGTACCTCGAAGACGTCGCACGCTGGCGCGAGTGCTTCGACTACTCGCAGGACGCATTCGGTGTGACCGCGGTCGATCCAAGTGGTGAGGGTGTCCAGATCATCGCGCCGCTCGCGGAGGTCACCAACCTCAGTCCGTCAACGCGCCTACGCTGGCAAATGGTGGGGGCTCACTTGGCCGCCGGCCACCGCTTGAGAATCGCTGCCGAACGGGAGTTTGCAGAAAACAGTCCAGAGTTGCCCTGCCGGGCCGAGGCCGTCGTTGATTCAAAGAGCTTTCGAGTTTCGGATGCCGCGGGCGCAGCTCGACTGAAGTCGACCGCGACAGCGCTCCGCGAGGCAGCGGTGAGAGTCGATCGGGCTAGAGGGAAGCTTCGAAAAAGCGATCCTCGGGCGGCATTGATGACCTGGCGCGGCCTCTCGCGCGGCCGCTGGTCTCTGGTCGATTGGTTCGACACCGACGGTCGACGCTACATCCTGGCGGTCCCGAATCCGCCTTCGCTGCGCGATCCGCGCGGGCTCAGCGAGCGGGAAAATCAGGTCGTGGAGTTCGCGACGCTTGGAGACAGCCACAAGTTGATCGCGTATCGGCTGGGGATCGCCCGGAGCACCGTCACCAACAGCCTGCGCTCGGCCATGCGCAAGTTGGGGGTAGCCACGCAGGCTCAGCTCATCGCCAAGATGAGCGGTTTTCCGAAAGAGCGAGACACCTCGCACACCTCAAGCTGAGCAGGGAAGCAAGGCTCCAAGCTGACCGAGCCCACTGCCCTGGAATAGCCCGCCTACCGGAGCTACTCTCAAGCCCTCTTGATCACCTCGCTCGATCACATCCACATTCATGCCGCCGACCCGATGGCAACGATTCGGTTCTACGAGTCGTGCCTAGGCGCTGAGCATCTCGGGTCCATTCCGTCGGGCGAGGGCGGGAGGAATCACGGCGTGCTCCTCGGCGGACAGCTCTTGGTGATCAGCGAGTTCCCGCCAAGTATGAAACCTGCCCAGCCGCCTGAGGTGGGCGAGGGCGGCCTTCGCGCCGGCTTTGGTGTGGCGCACTTCGGGCTCCAAACCGACGATCTCGACGCTGTTCTCGCCGGGCTTCGTGAGGCAGGTGCCGAGGTGCACGCCGAGCCGCGGCGCACCGGATCGGTTCGGTACGTCTATGTCACCGGGCCGGACGGAGTGGTCATCGAGCTCACCGAGCTCCATCTCCCGGCGCGCCTCGCTCGTTTCATGCCCTTGCTCGGCGGCGTGAACAGGGCGATCCACCTGACCCGCAGGGCCCTGGCAAAGCAGCTTTTCAAGTAACGGCTTGTACGGGGTGTCGCTCCGTTCGCGCGACACTGCCGCGTTTCGTCCTAGAGTCGAGCCATGCCCAAGCTCAAGCTCACCTATTTCGACATCCACGGGGGTCGCGCCGAGCCCGCCCGGCTGGCTCTGCACATCGGCGGTGTCGCCTTCGAAGACGACCGCATTGGTTTCAAGGAGTTCGGTGCCAAGCGTGCGGGCTATCGTTTCAAGCGAGTCCCGTTGCTTCAAATCGACGACGTCGAGCTCAGCCAGTGCAACAGCATCAACCGCTACGTGGGCAAGCTCGCTGGCCTCTATCCGAGCGACGCTCTGCAGGCCGCCTATTGCGACGAGGCGATGGACGCCGTGGAGGACATCACCTCGCAACAGGTCGCAACGATGTTCATCAAGGACGAAGCCGAGAAGAGGGCCGCACGCGAGACGCTCGCGGAGGGACCGATCGCTCTCTACCTTCAGGCGATCCAAGCGCTACTCGAGGCGCGCGGCGGCGAGTACTTCGCCGACGGACAGCTCACCGTGGCCGACCTCAAGGTGATGGTCTGGGTCCGCAGTTTGCGCTCCGGCATCCTCGACCACGTCCCGGCCGATCTCCCGGACAAGCTCGCCCCCAAGCTCGTCGAACACCTCGACCGAGTTCTAGCCCACCCCAAGATCGCCGAGTACTACGCGCGCTTCTCCTGAGCGCCGCGAGATCCTTTGCGCGTTGGAGCAGACCCCCTTGCACCCCGAGGAGAACTTCTCCACGATGCCGCGATGAGCTCGCGCTTGTCCTTAGTCTCCTTGGTCCTGTTGGCGTCCGTCGGCTGCGCACAGAGCAGCTCGAGCAGCGCAGCTTCCCGGGGCCCCGGCCAAGAACCCTGGGCCCTCGTGCCCGAAGACCGTGTGGCGGAGGAGTGCGGCCTCGACCCCGCGTTGCTCGCCGAAGCCGATGCGGAGATCGGCCGGGCGTACGGCGTGATCCGCTATGGGAAGCTCTGCCACGAGCACTATCCCACCAGCCTCTATCCGGACGGTGGCGACGAGCCGGAGTTCGTGTTTTCCGCCGCCAAGACACTTGGCGGCGTTCTGACTGGCGCCGCGGTGTGGAGAACGAAGGACTTCGAGCGAACGGGTCCGAAGACAGGGCCGTTGCGCGACACCGACCGCGTCGACCATTGGCTCGACTCGTTCTCCTTCAATCCCGATGCACAGATCGGGCACGTGCTCGGGATGGTTGCGCTCAACGAGGACCTGAGCTCACCCGAGCTCGACTTCACGTACGACCTCGTTGGCGCCGATCAGATCAATCGACTCAACGATGTCGTCGCCGCGGCCATCGCCCAGGACCCTGCCCTCGGCGCCAGCGTCGACGAGTTCCTCAATCTCTATCTCTTCGGTCCGCTCGGCATGATGGACTCCACCTGGGACGGGGACTCGCCGGACAAGACGTTCGGCCTCGGCTGGACCAGCACCGTTCGCGACATGGCACGCCTCGGTCTCTTGATCTTGGACGGGGGTCTTTGGAACGGCGAGCGCCTGGTTGGCGAAGAGTGGATGTACAAGATGACCCACCCTTCGTTCGAGATCGCGAACACCAGCTACGGGTACCTGACCTGGTTGATTGCGCGTTCCAATGCCGACAACGACGATGGGATGGGGAAGACCACTGAGCCGACCGCGGAGTGCACGCCGTCTGCGATCTGGAACGCGTACCCGCACGGGCTTTCCGAATCGCCCGACTGCAACTACATCGCGACTCAGGACTGCAGCCAGGGAAATGACGTTGGCGTTTGGTACGCCGCCGGGCTGATGGGGAACTACATCATCGGTCACCGGGGTCTCGATATGGTCCTGGTCGTCAAGAACATCGGAAGCAACAACCAACACGTCGTTTGGGACGCCATTCGTCCCGCCCTGCTTGCGCTCGACCCCACCTTCGCAGGCGACGAAGACGCCTTCTGCGACGCCTACGCGGCCGGGAACTACGCCCCCGACCTCTAGCGCGCCGCCTCCTCGAGTTGTGCGGGGCGATGTGAGGTGGATCGCAGCTCGGCGGAATGAGTGTTCACGGCGCGATTAAGCCGCTAGGGTGAATTGCGCAGCTGGTTCCGGGGGGGACTGATGTTTAGGAAACCAAGTAAGACGACGAATCTCCGTGCGCAGCTAGGTAAGGCGCTCAAGGCGGAGCGCCTCGACGAGGCGCTCGGTTTGTACGAGCTGATCGAGAAGCAGGCGCCGGAGGAGGCACGATGGTCACATCGTCGGGGCGACCTCCTTCAACGGATGGGACGCAAGGACGACGCGGTGCTCGCCTACGAGCGCGCGGTGGATCTCTACGCGGCCAAGGGCTTCGTCGCGCGCGCCGCCGCGATGGCAAAGCTGATCATCGCCATGGATCCCAGCAAGGGGGACGTGCTCGAACGCGTTGATCCGAACGCAGCGCGTAGACTTCATCGTCAGAACCGCGCGGTCATCGTCACGGCGGACGACGTGCCTACGGCCGAATACGAGGGGCCGCCCACCGACACACAGAGCTTGATCACCGACGCGCTTCCGCTGATCGCCGATCGGAGAGCACCGCGGGGTGAAACACGATTCACCAAGCCCGAGAAGACCGAGGACGTCACCCTAGACTTCACGGACGTCGAGCTCCTCGAGCCGGCCCCGCCCGCAGATCCGCTCGTCAGCGAGCGGCCTAGCGCCACAGCCCTGGCGCAGCTGCCGTCGATGCCGCTCTTCGCGGAGGTGCCGCGGCGCCTGCTTCAGGTGCTCGTCAAGGAATCTACGCTCGTCGATGTCGGCGATGGTCAACGCCTGACGACCGCCGGGACGAGTGCCGACGCATTATACGTTCTCGTCGAGGGCAACGCAGTCGGGTCACGAGATATCGATCACCAAAATCTTCTTCTTGGCGAGGGAGACATCGCAGGCGTCGCGTGCCTGCTCTCGAACGTGAGCTACGCCGAGGACGTCGTCGCTTGCGGCCGGGTCCGGGCGCTTCGCATCGGCAAGCCACTCTTGGACGCCCTCGTACAGCAGCATCGCCCTTTTGGCGACGTTCTCCTCGAGGCGCTGAGCCGACGACTCATCGCGACCCTGCTCCGCACCAATCCGATCTTCACGGGGTTCGACAAGAGCACACGGGCGAACATCGCGCGCCTTTTCGAAGTCCGACGAGCGCGCGCTGGCATGCGGCTCGTAGAAGCCGGAAAGCGTTCCGACGGGATGTACCTTCCGCTCCATGGCCAGCTGATCGTTCGTGCGCCGAGCGGGAAGCGTCTTGGCACGATGGAGCTCGGCCTTGCGATCGGCCAAGACTCGCTCCTTACTCGCGAGCCCTCGCGAATCACAGTCGAAGCAGCAAGCGACGTGCTCGTCTTGCGCATGCCCGTCGAGCGGTTCAGCAAGCTCCTGATGAAACGCCCCGACATCGTGCAACGCTTCCAAGTGATGCACCGCCGATAGCACGGGGACATGCTCCCCCTCTAGAACCGTCGCGATTCCAACCGCTTACAAACACAACCGCGAAAACCCACTTGGACACCCCCGATCCCAGTGCGCCTCGCCCGGCGCCAATCCCATCCGCGATTGACGTCCTCTATCACGACGACGCCATCGTCGTCGTCGACAAGCCGTCGGGGCTTTCCGTTCACCGTGGCGACGACCAGGGCACGACGTTTGCGCTCAACTTGGCGCGCGACGCGATTGGTCAGTGGGTCTATCCGGTGCATCGCCTCGACCGGGCGACCAGTGGCGTCCTGGTGTTTGCGCTCTCTTCGGAGTGTGCGCGCGTGCTTCAGGGTGCATTCGATATCCGTGACGTCGACAAGACGTACCTCGCGCTCGTCCGTGGAAAGCCCCCATCACACGGAGTCATCGATAGTCCGATGGAGAAGCGGGAGGGCGGTCCCAAAGTCGAAGCCGTGACCGAGTTCGAGACCCTATTCGTGTCCGATGTCGCACGCGTCTCCCTGGTGCTGGCTCGACCTCGGACCGGCCGTCGGCATCAGATCCGCCGCCACCTTCGCCGCATCAATCACCCGGTCGCCGGGGACGTCAACTACGGCAAGGGCGTAGAGAACCGTGGCTACCGTGCCGAGCTCGGCCTTTACCGGCTTGCTCTCCACGCACAGCGTCTGTCGTTCCCGCATCCCGCTACCGGTGAGCGCGTCGTATTTGAAAGCTCGGTGCCCGATGACCTCGCCAATCCGCTCCGTCGGGCCGGTGTTCCCGAAAGCCTGATCGGGCCGCGCACGCCTGAAACCCACTGACGCGCGCGCTAGGGAAAGATTCCGCGTTCCGCGTACGACGTGGCGAGCGCCTCGAGCGCCAAGCCGTACGCTGCGGTGCGCACGTCGACGCCATGTTTCTCCGCGAAAAACATCGTGCGTTGATAGCCTCGGCGCATGACGTGCATCAGGCCGGCGTCGACCCTTTCGACGTCCCAGTGCTCGCTGTTTCGGTTTTGCACCCACTCGTAGTAGCTCACGGTGACGCCGCCCGAGTTCGCGAGCACGTCCGGGATGATGGGGATGCCGCGGTCCGCGAGCACGGCTTCTCCGTCCGGATTCACGGGTCCGTTGGCCCCTTCCGCCACGAGCTTCACATTCAGTGCCTTCGCCTCCTCTTCGCCGATCTGATTTTCGAGGGCGGCTGGGATGCAGAGGTCCGCGGTGGTCTCGAAGAACTCGGTTCGCGAGATCGCCTCGCCACGCGGATATCCGGCGATCGATCCGTGCTTCTTCACGTGCTCGCTGAGCTTGTGTGTGTTGAAGCCCTCTTCGTTTCGCAGGTATCCCGTGTGGTCGCCTGTTGCGATGGTTGCCACACCGAGCTTGGCAAGAAGCCCAGCGGTGTGTGAGCCGACGTTGCCAAATCCCTGCACCATGGCGGTTGCGCCTTCGAGGGAGAAGCGGTTGTCTTTCGCCCACTCCTTGATGCAGTGGACGACGCCTTGCCCAGTGGCCCGCTCTCGGCCTTCCGAGCCACCCGAGGTGATCGTCTTGCCCGTCACGACCGCTCGCTGGTCGCTCTTCTCGTTGGTGCCGCCCGTGTTCATGAAGGTGTCCATCATCCAGACCATAGTCTGAGCGTTGGTACCGACGTCCGGCGCCGGGATGTCGTGCGATGGACCGATGTTGGAGCTCAGCGCGTGCGTGAACCGCCGTGTAATCCGTCGAAGCTCATCTTGGCTGTGCTCGCGCGGGTTGAACTTGATCCCGCCCTTGCCGCCGCCAAACGGGATCCCCATCAGGGCCGACTTCCACGTCATCTGCGAGGCGAGCGCCTTCAGCTCGTCGAGCGACACGTCCTGGTGGTATCGAATGCCTCCCTTGAACGGCCCGAGGATGTTGTTGTGTTGAATTCGGTAGCCCTTGAAGAGCCTCATCTTGCCGTCGTCCATGCGCACCGGGAAATGGACGATGATCTCGTTCTTCGGTTCGCCAAGGATTATCCGGACGTGGTCAGGCAAGCCAACCACGTCCGCAGCCTTGTGCAGGTAGCCTTGGACGATCTCGAAGAACGGATAGTGCGCGGGCGGGACGGACAACCGATACATTTCACCCGCATGCTAACCGCACAGACGCGTTCCCACACCAAAAAACGCGCCTCGGAAGAGACGATCCGGGTGGTGCGCCGATGGCTGAAGCCCCGACTTTCCGCTACGTTCGTACCTGGCTCGTCGCATGAACATCCTCGGAATATCCGCATATTACCATGATAGTGCGGCTGCGCTTGTGCGCGACGGCGACATCGTCGCTGCCGCTCAAGAGGAGAGGTTCACCCGGCGGAAGCACGACTACGGTTTCCCGCGGCATGCGATCGACTACTGCCTCGCGGAAGCGGCGATACACCGAAGTGAGCTCGACCTCGTCGTATTCTACGACAAGCCTCTACTCAAGTTTGAGCGCCTGCTCGAGACGTACGTCTCGTACTCGCCATCCGGGTTCAAGCTTTTCCTGATGGGGCTGCCGCTGTGGTTGAAGCAAAAACTTCATACGCCGCGGGAGCTCCGAAAAGGGCTCGGCGGTGAATACAAAGGCCGGTTTGTCTTTCTCGAGCACCACGAGTCGCACGCTGCGAGCGCCTTCTTCCCGTCTCCTTTCGAAGAGGCAGCAATCCTCACCTTGGACGGCGTCGGCGAATGGGCGACCGGAAGCATCGGGGTAGGGCGGGGCAACCACATCGAGCTACTGCAAGAGCTTCGTTTCCCGCATTCCTTGGGCCTTCTCTATTCCGCGTTCACCTACTTCACCGGGTTTCGCGTCAACAGCGGCGAGTACAAGCTCATGGGCCTCGCTCCTTACGGACGTCCCATCTACAAAGAGCGGATCTTGAGCGAGCTGCTCGACCTCAAAGAGGACGGCTCGTTTCGCATGAACATGGACTATTTCGCGTTCTGTTACGACGACCGCATGACATCCGCCAAGATGAGCAAGCTGTTCGACGGACCGCCGAGGGCATCTGAAACCGAGATCACGCAGCGCGAGATGGACATCGCGGCGTCGATTCAGGCGGTCACTGAAGAGGTCGTGCTACGAATGGCGCGCCATGCGCATGAGGTCACGGGGATGTCCAAGCTCACGCTCGCGGGTGGTGTCGCCCTGAACTGCGTGGCCAATGGACGCGTCCTCCGGGAGGGGCCGTTCGACGAGATCTGGATTCAGCCCGCTGCGGGGGATGCTGGGGGGGCTCTTGGCGCCGCGCTCTTCGCGTGGCACCAGTTGCTCGACAAGGCTCGCGACAACGGGGGCAAGGACAGCCAGCGTGGATCCCTGTTGGGGCCGAGCTACTCGGAAAGCGAGACGCGCACGTGCCTCGACGCCCAGGGTGCGGTCTACGACCACTACGCGGACGAGGCCGCGCTCTGTGACGCGGTCGCAGAGTTGCTCTCGGGACAGAACGTCGTCGGGCACATGGCGGGGCGCATGGAGTTCGGGCCACGCGCGCTCGGAAACCGGTCGATTCTCGGCGACGCCCGCTCGCCCGACATGCAGGCGACCATGAACCTCAAGATCAAGTTTCGCGAGTCGTTCCGCCCATTCGCGCCTGCGATCTTGCGAGAGCACGTCGACGAGTTCTTCGAGATGCGCCCGAACGAGGACAGCCCGTACATGCTCTTGGTCGCTCCGGTCAAGGAGGACAAACGCCTCGCGTCCGATGGCCCCGCGACGGGATTGGACAAGTTGCACGAGAAGCGCTCCGTCGTCCCGGCCGTTACGCACGTCGACTACTCGGCGCGTGTGCAGACGGTCGATTCGGAACGGCATCCGAGGTTCGCGGGAATCCTCACGGCCTTCAAGACCAAGACTGGCTGCCCGGTGTTGATCAATACCAGCTTCAACGTCCGCGGTGAGCCCATCGTCAACACGCCGGAGGATGCCTACCGGTGCTTCATGGGAACCAACATGGATGTTCTCGTCATAGACAATTTCGTCCTCGAGAAGTCCAAACAACCGAGCGCCCAGACCATCGATCGGGACGCCTACCTGAAGCAGTTCGCACTCGACTGACAATGAGCAAACTCGTCGAAATCAACTTCAACCCCGACACGAAGACCTTGCGCCAATTCGGCATCATCGCTTTGGTCGGATTCGGTATTCTGGCTGCCCTCGCATACTACGAGCGCCTAGTCTTCTCGTTTGGCCTCGGAA
This sequence comes from Polyangiales bacterium, assembly GCA_049669945.1. Taxonomy (GTDB): domain Bacteria; phylum Myxococcota_A; class Polyangia; order Polyangiales; family Houyiibacteriaceae; genus SG8-38. The sequence continues at coordinate 10,329 of JBATLA010000267.1, forward strand.
ACGCCCGCGTTCCACTCGCTGTCGCGCTGGCCTCGCTTGGGGCCGTGGCCGCGTTCTTCTCGCTGGTCGCACCGCGCGCCAACCGCGCGTTGTACGTCGGGCTCACGCTCCTGGCATTTCCGATCGGTTTCGTGCTCTCCTATGTCATCATGGGCACGCTGTTCTTCCTGATCATTGGCCCAATTGCCCTCCTGTTTCGACTCTTGCGGCGCGATGAGCTTCATCGGGGCTACGATCCCAGCGCCGTGAGCTATTGGCACAGAGCGCGCGCCGCGCGAGACAAAGAGAGCTACTTCCACCAGTATTGAGCGACCACGATGGCTGAAGACCAAGACCCCAGCGACGACTTCCTCGAGCAAGCTTCCAGAAAGCAGGCCGGGCTCGTCAGCGAGTTCATCGGTTTCCTCAAGGCCAACAAGAAGTGGTGGTTGGCGCCGATCATCATTTCGATCTTATTGCTCGGACTCCTCGTCGTGCTCGGCGGGACGGCCGCGGCACCCTTCATTTATACTCTCTTCTGAGAGGAGCTCGGCCATGCGCGCGCTTAAGTGGATTCTGGGTTCGATTTGCGGTCTCGTGCTGCTCGTCGCCGTCCTTGCTGCCGTTGCATGGGCGCGACTCCATCCGTCTCCTCCTGGCGTTCAGGTTTGGCGGAACGGGAAAGTTCTGACAATGGACGCACGAGGAAGCGTCGCGACCGCGCTCGCACTCGAGGGAGATCGAATCGTTGCGGTCGGCGGCGACGAAGACATCGAGCCTTGGATGTCCGATGCGGACTTGGTCGTCGATCTCGGAGGTCGCACGGTCGTGCCTGGCTTCATCGAGGGACACGGCCACTTTCCCGGGGCGGGGCTCGCCGCTGTCGGCGCGGACCTCAATAGCCCACCCATCGGCGCAGTGGGGAACGTAGCCGAGGCCATCGCAGCGCTTCGCGTGGTCAACACCGAACGGCCTGGAAGTGGCTGGCTGCTCGGCTTCGGTTACGACGACACGATGCTCGCCGAGAAGCGGCACCTCACGCGCCAGGACTTGGACCAGGTGAGTACAACGCGACCAGTACTCGCCATGCATATTTCGGGGCACATGGTCGTGGTCAACTCGCTCGTACTCGAGCAGTTTGGGATCGATGCAGGCACGCCCGATCCACCCGGTGGTGAGATCGAGAGGGACGAGGATGGCGAACCCACCGGCCTTCTTCTCGAGACCGCAGGGCGTCCGATCATGCTGACCGCCCTGAAGTTCCCCCCGCTCGACCAGATCGCCGTCGTGCGTGCGGCCGTGGATGCCTACGCACGAGAGGGGTTCACCACCGTGCAGAACGGACTTGCCACCGAGGAGCAGCTCAAAGGCATGAGCGTCGGCTCCAAAGTGGGGCTCATTCCTCTTCGCGTCGTTGCGTGGCCCAGCGAAGAAATCGGCCTCGATGCGATCGAGTCGGGGCGGGACCTGGGCGCGTACGGAACGGATCGCATGCACATCGGGGCGATAAAACTCGTCGGCGACGGCTCGATTCAAGGGTATACAGGCTTTCTCTCGGAGCCATATCACGTGCTTGGCGAGCACCCTGAAGGGTACCGAGGCTATCCGAACATCGATGAAGCCACCATGCGTGAGCAGGTGAAGCAGATCCATTGCGCCGGTATGCAAGTCGCGGTTCACGGCAATGGTGACGCCTCGATCGATCAGTTCCTCGATTCCTGGGAGGCTGCCCTCGGAGCCTGTCCGGCCGAAGACAGCCGGCCGGTTCTCGTGCATGCGCAGATGTCGAGGCCCGACCAGCTCGAACGGATGAAGCAGCTCGGCGTCGTGCCCAGCTTCTTCAGCGCCCACGTCTACTACTGGGG
>JBATLA010000268.1:0-2780 GCA_049669945.1 Polyangiales bacterium
GGTGAACATCGCGGGGTGCGCCGGCCAGCCAAGCGGCCCAAGCGCGTCAGCCAAGAAGCCGTGCGGGTCATCGAGGAACGGATCGACCAAATCTCGATAGCTTCGCGCGTCCGCGCCCAGCTCGGCGGCGGTCCGCTCAGCCGAGTCCCACATCATCACCGCCGGTTGGTCATCGAGCGGGTGTGCGACGGACGCCGCCGGCACGATCCACCGAAGCCCATGCTCCTCCAGCGGAAGCGAGCGGAAGAATGGTGAGAGAATGCCGGTGGTGTGCACGGCCGAGCAGACGTCGTGGTGAAATCCCGGCAACGTCAGCTCGGCCGTGCGGGTGCCGCCGCCGATCTCCTGGGCAGCTTCCAGCACCAGCACGGACGCCCCACCCTGCGCGATGGCAATCGCGGCGCTGAGCCCGTTGGGGCCGGAGCCGATCACGACCGCGTCGAAGTTCTCTCGGTACTCGCTCACGATGCGAGCATAGCGCCGATCACTCGAAGGCGGTGGTGTTGGTCATCTGGATTTCGAAGGCCTCGCTGACGTCGATCTTCTTCGAGATCTCGCCATCGGTGACTGTGAGCTTGTCTTTGGACTCGCCTTCGGCCGTGGCGTCGGACTCGAGGGCGTTGAGGTTGAGCACGATCTCGCCGCGCGCATTCGCCGTCATCTGCTCGACGGCGATCGCAAGCCCCTCGTCAGGGAACTCGACGGTTTGCGGAAGCGCGTTCTGGGTCACCGTCACGTTGAGCTTGATCTCATCGCCCACGCGCTCGACGAGCGTGTACGCATCGACCTGCTGAACCTTGAAGCCGTAGAGCTGGATCTCCTTGCGGGACTCCCAGCGGGCGCCGAGTCCGACGGGCTCAGCAGGCAACACGACCCGGGACAACGTGGTCCGCGCATTGACGACCATCATGAGCAGCCGGAGCGGGATGTCCGGGCTCTTCGCGCGGTCGTTGAGCTCGGCCGAGAGCGACACGCCGCGATCATTCATCTCGACCGTTCCGCCAACGTCATCGAGGACGGCGGCGCTCTGGCGGAGCTCCTTGGCGACGGCGGGATCGAGCCCTTGTGGAATCGCTGCCTCCGCCTTCGCGATGGTGACGTCGAACTTCACCCCATTGTCGGTTGCCATCGCCGGGCCCGACACGATGTGGAGCCTTACGCCCGGAACTACCGAAAGAGCAGCGCCGTCGTCCGTTGTCGCCAACGTCGCCATCGTGAAGTCCATGTTGGACTTGGTCACCGTGCCCTCGGCGATCTTGTATCGGAGCGCCGCGCGAGGCTCTGCGCCCGCCTCGATGAGCAAGACTGGATCACCTGCGGCGCCGGCGGCGGTGGTAGTGGAGGACTCGTCCTTCTTGCAACCCGTCCATACGAGTAGCACAGACACCATAATCAAACTTCGGACGATCATCTTCTTGTTCATGTCTTCTCCTCGGCGGGCCCCCTCGCCCGCCAGTGACGCCGTGCTTAGACCGTCCCATCGCCGTCCGCAAGCAACTGGACCAGTGAACTCAGCGAGCTGGCTCGGCCTCAACGGGCCGGAACAGCAGAATGTGGTCGTTGAGCACGAGATCTGGCTCGCGATCGGCGTAGCGGCGCACGCAGCGTCGTTGTCGGGCGCGACTTGAACGGTGAATGGCCACCCAATGACCTTTCGGCGGGACCGCGTTGCAGCGAAGCTTCTCGAACTCCGCGCCCATCCCCTCGAGGGCCGCATACCGGAGGCTCTTCTTGGTGTGATAGGCCAAGGGCGCACCTGTCTTCTTCTGCCACTCGGCAAGCTCCGAGACGTCCTGGCCCCAGTCCTCACCGATCACGCTGACGTAGTGACCGCCCGCGCGTCCTCCGACGAGCCAGTTGAAGTCGCCAAGGTACCGTGGGTGCGCGATCGCGGACCCGACTACGACAGATGCCGTGCACCCCACGGCCACCCATTTCCAGTAGTGACCCCGCGCCCACAGCACGTCGGCAGCACGCCCAGCCAGCATCACCAAGCTCGGCACCACCAGGATCGCGTGGCGCACACCCAGATTGATTTGCGAGTTGAACGTGAGCGCGATAAACGCGGCGGCGAAATACCCGTGAAGCCAAACATCCAAGGGTAAGCCGCGAAAGCGGCGCCGCACAGCCAGCAGCAGCCCCGACAAGAGTAGGACCAGCGCGCCTGTGGGCAGCTTGATCGCAAGGAGGATCGGAAAGTAGCCCGGCACGCCCTTCGGGGTTTTTCTGCCCATGAAGTAGCCTGCGTGGCCTCGACGGTTCTGTGCTCGAACGAACTCCCCGCTGAAAACGTAGGTAAAGGGGACGGGCAGCCAGAGCCCGCGTGGCAGCTTCCCGAGCGTCGTGTGCTCGCTGACGAGGTCTCCTCCAATCCAGTTCCTCGGCTCCGGGTGGTCGATGAGCTCAGCGACCGTCAGCCCGGTGCTATCAAAGCGGTATGCGAGGTTGACCGAAAACGCACCGACGGCCAAGACCAGACAAACGTTCCGCAACAGCAACAGTGCGTTCTGCTTGGGCGTGCGGTCCGCGAACCGGCCACGCCGCATAATCGCATAGACGAGCGCCGGCGGGAAAAGGAGCAAGGCAACGATGAAGCCGGTGAGCTTCGTCGTCAGTAGCGCGCCGAAGGCAAGGGCTAGTGCGAGGGTGCGCCACCATACAGGGCTCTTCAAATAGTCATACAACTGCAGCAGGGCGACGAGGGTCACCAACGCCACGGGGAAGTCCGTCGTCATGAGCCCTGCGTGCGCCAGCAGAATCGGGTTGGCCGCGTAGAGAAC
>JBATLA010000269.1:0-1947 GCA_049669945.1 Polyangiales bacterium
TCGGATCTTGGCTGAGCTTGCCTTGCGATTTCAGACTCGAGAACGCCGCGATGCCCATCGCATCCATCTTGTCTTCGTTGATCAACGTGAGCTGCCGGCGCCCCGTCATCGTCGTCGAACACGCCGACACGAAGAGCGTCAAAGCCAATATCGGGACCGCGATTCTCACGCACGAAGGATAGCCCCATGCTAGGCTCCCCGCATCCATGGCAGAGAACGGTCGATCACAGTTTCCAGGCACACGAATGCGGCGCAATCGCGCCGAGGAATGGGTCCGACGGCTCACCCGCGAGTCTAACGTCACCCCCGATGATTTGATCTGGCCGATGTTCGTGCAACAGGGGTCGGCCGCGCGTACCCCGGTTCCGTCGATGCCCGGTGTCGACCGCTTGAGCATCGACCTCGTCGTCGAAGCGGTCGGCGAGGCAAAGGCGCTGGGCATTCCGGCAGTCGCCATCTTCCCCGTCACGCCGCAAGAGCTCAAGTCCGAGGACGGCAAGGAAGCCACCAACTCGGACAACCTCGCCTGCCGCACGGTTCGGGCCATCAAGGAGAAGTACGACGATATCGGCGTCATCTGCGATGTCGCCCTCGACCCGTACACGACCCACGGCCAAGACGGCATCGTTCGAGACGGCAAGATCCTCAACGACGAGACGGTCGAAGTTCTCTGCCAGCAGGCGTTCGTACAGGCGCAGGCCGGCTGCGACGTCATCGCGCCTAGCGACATGATGGACGGCCGAGTCGCCGCCATCCGAAAAGCGCTCGACGACGAAGGCCTCGACGGCGTGAGCCTCCTGGCCTACTCGGCCAAGTACGCCTCGGCCTTCTACGGCCCCTTCCGTGACGCTGTCGGCTCGGCGCAGAGCCTCGGCACCGCCGACAAGCGCACCTATCAAATGAACCCGGCCAACAGCGATGAGGCCATTCGTGAGGTCGCGCTCGACGTCGCCGAAGGCGCGGACATGGTGATGGTGAAGCCCGGCATGCCCTACCTCGACATCCTCCGCCGCGTGAAGCAGGCCTTCGGGCTCCCGACCTTCGCGTACCAGGTGAGCGGCGAGTACGCGATGCTCCGCGGCGCCGCCGACCGGGGCTGGCTCGATTGGGAAAAGGTCATTCTCGAGAGCATGGTGTGCTTCAAGCGGGCCGGCGCGGACGGCGTCCTGACCTACGCCGCCCCCCAAGTCGCGCGACTCTTGGACGCCTGACGCTCGACTTGCCGGCTCTCGGCCAATGTGACAGACCGCCCGTTCTCGCAACTAGGAGTTCCTGAATGTACCGATGTCAGCTTTGCAATCGAGTGTCGCGCCCCGGAGAGCGGGCGACGAAGGTGGTGACCGAGCGTCGTCCCACCGAATACCCGAGCCGTGGCAAAGCACAGCGGGCAGGCTCCGGCCGCCGGTCGAAGTTTCAGGATGATCCGGGCGGCGCGGGTTACGAAATCGCCAAAGAAGCGATGGTCTGCCCGACCTGTGCCCAGGAACAGCGCGCCAAGGACGCCGCCCAAGAGGCGGAATCCCTCAGCATCTAGCAGAGCCTGAACCCCTCCGAGTGTGGTAAGCCGACTCGGTGCTCTGGCCAATCACCATCGTCGTTGGATCTGTCGCTGCAGGCGCCGTGTTGGGGCTCGTCGCGCCCGGGCGCGGACGCTGGCTCGACGCCATTCGAACGTTCGCGGTCGTATCGGCAGTCGCGGTCGTCGTTGGGAGGCTCATCCCGGATGCCATCAGCGGTGCAGGGCCTCAGGTCTTGCTCGCAGTGGCCGCCGCCTTCGTTGCCCCTTGGTTGATTGAGCGCGCCGGGCATGAAGACCCGGAGCACGATCACTCCTCGACCAAAGGGCTCGAGCTCAGCTACTGGGGCCTGATGCTCCACAAGCTAGGCGATGGGGTCGCGCTCGGAACGTTCACCGGCGAAGCACACGCAGGCCACCATCATGGAGAC
>JBATLA010000270.1:0-2870 GCA_049669945.1 Polyangiales bacterium
AGGGAGATGCGCCAGTCGCCGCTCCAGGCGCGCGCCAGGTCCTGAAGCACGTCCCGGTGCACGGTCCCGTTGCCCATCTGCTGAATGAGGCCCAAGGCGAGGCCGGCGAGTTTTGGGTCTTCGACGAGCTGCGTGCGGCGGGTGAGCAGCTCCTGCCAAGTTGCTTCGAGGTCTTCGGCGTTCATGCGGGCGGAGCTTAGCAGCCAATTCCGCAGTCTTCTTGGTCGCGTAGCGCCTTTTTGGCTAACCTGAGAGAGCCAGGGCCGGTCAGCGGCCGCTTCTCTCCAAACGAGGACGATTTGCAATACCACAGTGCGGGACTGACCGACGTTGGCCAGCGCCGAAAGCTGAACGAGGACGCCTATCTAGTCGATGATGACCTCGGCTTGTATGTCGTCGCCGATGGCATGGGCGGCCACGCGGCCGGAGAGATCGCGAGCCAGCAGGCCGTCGAAACCGTGCATGGCATGGTCATTCGGGGCCACGGCGCCCTCGACAAGGTCGCGCAAGGCGACACCTCGGAGGACTCGCTTCGGCAGGCCATTCGGGTCGTCGAGAGCGCGGTGCAGGGCGCGACCTATATGGTGTTCGGCCTGGCGCAGCATGATCCCAATCAGCAGGGCATGGGCACGACGGTGTCGGTCCTGGCGATGTGCGGCGACTACGGAATCACCGCGCAGGTCGGCGACAGCCGCATCTATCTCGTTCGTGGTCACGCGGCCGAGCCGCTCACCGAAGACCACACGCTAGTCGCCTGGCAGCTCAAGCAAGGCATCATCACCGAAGCCGAGGCCGCCCGCTCCCCGCACCGCAATGTGATCACGCGTGCGGTCGGAAGCCGCGAGTACGTGCAAGTCGACACCGGCTTCTTCGAAGTGCAGCCCTCGGACGCCTACCTACTGTGCTCGGACGGCCTCCACGGCTACCTCCAAGACGACGAGATCCCGGACGTGATCGGCATGGGCCCGAATGGTGCGACGCAACGCTTCATTTCAATGGCGAACTCGCGGGGCGGTCGGGATAATATTACGGCCGTGGTTGTTAGCGTGCGCTAGCGCGCGTCAGCGTCAGCGCGAGTGAAGCGAGCGGGAGCTAGGGGAATGCGTCGACGAGGGACCGGAAGGTTCCCTCGCCGTCGAAGACCGCGTGCTTGCGTCTGTATTGCAGATAGGTGTGATAGGGGTCGTCCCAGCTGCAGGGGTGGGATTGCCGAAGCACCAGGTTCCCACCGTCCAGGAGGCTGACGGTTTCACCCTGGGCTTCGAGGAAGCGAATGCCGTCGTGAACGAGGTGCCGAGAATCCAGGACGGGCATTGGCTCGGTCGGGATGCACACCATTTCGCTCACATACGGCTCGAACGCGTAGGTGTCCGCTGCGCTCGCGTTGATCGTAACGAGCGTGGCGTCGGGCGGCTCCGTGGCGCCTGGCAGATAGTAAGTCAACGACCAGTAGTAGTCCCGGCCATCTGGGCTCAGCGCGCCGTTCGGGGTACTCGAGATCAGCCAAAGCAGAGCATCTTCCGGAACCTCGGCGCGCGCCCGCTCCTCGGCGCTCTGGAGGTCAGTGCGCTCGTCGTCGTCGCTGCAGAAGAAACCCAACGGGTCGTATTGCTCGGTGCAGAAGCTCGCATCGCCGTCCGAGCCGCAGCCGAGCGTTGTTAGGACACAGACCGTCGCGCAAGTGGTGACGCCTCGCCGACGAGCGATCAGCAGCAGCGCTATCGCAATCAGCAGCACGACGGTGTCGTGCGTACCGTTGGCTTGTGACGCCGAGCAGCCCCCTCCGTTGCCGGTCGCGGAAGGGATCTCTCCGGTGACGTTGTCGTGGATCCACTCCGTGTACGCGGGCGCGAGCGCATAGACCCCCCCACCCTCGCACTCGCGGGCATCCCCGCGCAGTCTCGACGCGACTCCAGCTAGCATTGGCGTGTCGCCTTCGACGACGTAGAGCGGGCCGCCTGAGTCGCCGTAGCACACCGCCACGTTCTCTTCGCTGCGCGTCGTGAGCAGCTCGTTTTCGTTCGTCTGTACGATCTGGCTCAGACCCTGGTTCAGTCGTGACAGGTAGGAATCCTGCGGGAGCAGCGCCTCGCTCTCAGGAGGCAGCGTCAGACCGTACCCCTGGGCCAGACCGACTGTGTCGGCGCCTGCCAGCTCCAAAATAAGTTCCTCCGGGTAGAGGGCGACCGGTCGCAAGGAGGTGATCGGCGAGGCCAGATGAAGCAGCGCGAGGTCGTTCGAGTTCCATGCGAAACCCGGGCAGTAGCTCTCACCGCAGTTGAAATCGAGCGATTGGAAGTCGGTGTAGTCCTCGTGAAGCACGATGTTGGAGACGTGCACGAGCTCGCTGTCCCATACGCTGTCGAAGTCGGTCATTCCCGCCGCGACATAGATCGAGCTCGCGCTGACCGCCTGGCAGCCATCCTCACCGCAAAAGCAGTCGCCCTCCGGACAGGTCTGCACGCAGTGACCCGCGGTGAGCACCGTCGTGGGTGTGATGAGGGTTCCCGAGCAGAAGAGCCGGTAGGGCAGCGACAACCGCTCTACTTCCTCGAGCGTCTCGTCCGGACCAGCCCACAGGATCGCAACTGTTCCGAACACCGCGCCCTCGGCCACAGGTTCGCTGCGCACCAAGGGGTCTGAACGCGAGTCGATCGGGTCGGCATGGGCCATCGACGCAGAGACAAGCAGGACAAGAGGCAAAAAAGACCGCCGCACGGGAAGGAAGATGCCATGTCGGCTCCGAGAGCGCACCTTGAGCGCCAGCGGCAGTTCATATCCGACCCACCCACCCCCACCCGTAGTCCTCCCTCCGCGGCGGTCGCTGCGCTCCGCCTTGGCGGCGCCGTTGGCGCCGGGCTTCGCCCTTC
>JBATLA010000271.1:0-2335 GCA_049669945.1 Polyangiales bacterium
CCCGTGCTTCTTCGACGCCGTCCGTTCACCCAGCAGCCGGCGTAAGGCGCGAACTCCGGCGAGACCCAGGAACGCCAACAGGAAATCGCCGAGCAGAACCCCGAGCGGCACGATGCCATACCGTACGAACGGGAAGCGCTCGACCAGCATCGGGCTCACGAACCGAAGGGAGACGAGGACCGCCGAAGCCGAAGCCACGGCCACCAGGATGCGCACGGCATCTCGGAGGCTGATGAACCGCCAGGAGAAACGGGTGATCCCAAAGGCCGAAAGGAACGCGTATTGGAGCAGCACCACGTAGGGCAGCACGAACGCCAACTTGCGGAACATGCTTGGAGGGACGCTCCAATCGAAGCGAACGAGCGTCGCGAGCGCGAACGCCAGCATGAGGACCAGGATGTCGATCAAAAACTGGGTGGTACGGTTCTTCAGGCGGCTCATGGCGCTTTGCTCCCGAGCACGGTGCGCTGATACCAGCCCCAGAACGCCTCGACTCCCTGTTCGACGGTGACCGACGGCGCGTAGTCGAGCAGTTCCTTGGCTCGCTCGATGTTGGCGTAGGTGTACTCCATGTCCGCGGCCGGCATCGGCCGATCGATCAGATTCGAGCGCTTGCCCGCAAGTCCCTCGATGAGGCCGACGAAGTCCGCGAGAAGCGTCGGCGTGCCGCGCCCGAGGTTGATCACCTCGTAGCCGAGCGGACGGTCCGCGGCTGCGAGGATGCCCTTCACGATATCGTCGACGAATGTCCAATCGCGGTGCATTTGCCCGTTGTTGTAGAGGGGCACTTCCTTTCCACGAAAGATGTTGTCCAACACGAGGTACGCCATCATGTCGGGGCGTCCTCGCGGGCCATAGACCGTGAAGAAACGAAGGGCCGTGAAGTTCTGGCCGTACAGATGGAAGTAGGCGTGCCCGAGCAGCTCGGCGGCGCGCTTGCTGGCCGGGTAGGGAGCCAGCGGCCGGTCGGCGCGGTCGGTCTCGATGAAGGGAATCACCTTCGTTCGACCGTACACGGAGGAGGTCGACGCGAAGACGAACGGGGGCAGACCGTGCTTTCGCGCCGCCTCGAGGAGGGTGAGTGTCCCGCCTAGGTTCACGTCGAGGTAGAGGCGGGGGTCCTCGATCGAGGCCCGCACACCCGCCATCGCCGCGAGATGCACAACCGCATCGAAGGCGTGCTCTGCGAACAGCCCCTCCATGACCTCATCGTCGCGAATATCGGCCTTGTGAAAGATGAAGTTCTCAGCATCGGGGGCCGTGGCTCGAACTTCCTCTAAGTTCGCGTGCTTGCGCGCCGGGTCGTAGTAGTCGTTGAGGTTGTCGACGCCCACCACGACGTCGCCGCGCTCCAACAACGCGGACGCGGTGTTGCTTCCAATGAAGCCAGCGGCCCCGGTCAGCAAAATCTTCTTCATCGCCCCCTCATGCCCGATTGGTCTACCATGGCCCTGTGCAGGCCATGCTTCTAGCAGCCGGACTCGGTACGCGCCTGCGGCCGCTCACCAACCTCCGGCCCAAGCCCATCGTACCTGTCGCCAACAAGCCGCTCGGGGCGTTCGCCATGGAGCACCTGGCACGGAGCGGTGTGCGACGCATCGTGGCGAACACCCACCCTCAGCCGGAGATCGTGGAAACGGCGCTAAAAGCAGCGTGTCCGAGGGACGTCGAGCTCCTCTTTTCCCGCGAGTCGACGCTGCTTGGGACCGGCGGCGGCCTTCGGAAGGCGCAGGCTTTGTTCGCTGCCTCACAAGCCCCCGTGATTGTGATGAACGGCGACACGCTCTTCGCCCCGGACCTCGGCAACGCCATTTCCCAGCACGAGCGCCGGGGCGCTGTTGCAACAATGATACTTCGCCGCTCGCCGGATGCGAGCCGCCTTGGCGCCATTGGAATCGACGCATCGGGACGGGTTCGGAGCCTGCTGGGCGCGCCGGCCCACGCCGGCGTCCGGGAAGAGCTGATGTTCACCGGCGTGCACATCCTTGCCCCGGAAGCCTTCGTCGCGATGCCTGAATCGGGCTGTGTGATCCGCAGCGCGTACCGCCGCTGGGTCGACAGCGACGAACTGGTGCTCGGGATCGTGGATGACTCGCCGTGGGCCGATCTCGGCACGGTATCGGAGTACCACCGGCTGAACCTAGAGCTCGCCTCAGGTTCGTTCGCCTGGCCCGGCGTCACCCCCCGCGGTGGCTGCATCTTGCCGAACAGCATCGAGCCCTCTCCGCGCATCCAACGCAGCGTCATCGGAGAGGGCGCCCAGCTCGCCGACGGTGTGACGCTCGACCGCTGTGTCGTCTGGCCGGGCGCACGCGCGGATCGGTCTGTAGAGAAC
>JBATLA010000272.1:0-1556 GCA_049669945.1 Polyangiales bacterium
GCACGTAGGGTCGCATCCGGCCGCCGCGGGCGACGACGTTTGGTGACGGGGGCGGGACGAGCTCGTAGACTTCAACCCCGGCCTGAAGCAATGGCTCCAGCTTGGCTTTGACCATGTACTCGAAGAGCGTTCGATGCATGGGAGCGGGAAAGAACGTGCCGTCGTCTCTTCGCGCCGCGGCGCTGCCGGTGAGCAGCTTCACGGCCACCCCCCTCGCGAGGACGCGATGGATGGCGCGTTCGAGCGCGTGGACGATCGGGAAGTCGTTCACGATGTAAACGTGCCGCTGCGCGACGTCGAACATCGACTCGTACATGCCGAGACCGTTCGTGTCGGCGAGACCACGGTGTACGACCAAACGCCCTGCCGCGGAGCCCGCGGGCGCGAGCTCCGGCAGCACGCTGTCGTCGACCGCAATCGAAGACCCACCCTGCTGACGCCAGGTCTTCATGAAGTCCTCCTGCACGTACCCCACCAGCGGCCCCGAGATCTCGACATGCGCATCGAGCCACGGGATCCGCTCGTGCGGTGTGTTGTCATGAACGGGCACCTCATCGAAGCCCCTGTAGTACTCGTCACTCGCGTTGCGACCGGAGACGAGCGCGTTCGTCCCGTCGATGATGATGAGCTTTCGGTGGTCTCGCTTCTTCAAGCTCGACACGCCGACCTCCCTGCCCGACTGAATCGGGCTGACCGCGATGGCCTCGATGTTCTCTTCCTCCTTCAGGGACTGGATGAGCGGGTTCACGCGGCCGAGGATCTCGTCATCCGAATAGAGTGCGTCAACCATGAAACGCACTTTGATCCCATCGCGCGCTCGTTGGATGAGCTTGACCACGAGCCGTTCGGTGAAGTCGCTCGGACGCACGATGTAGAACTGGATGTGAATCGTCGCGCGCGCCTGATCGAGCACTTCGAACAGGCGATGTCGAGCGGCCTCGTTGTCGAGCTCGACGTGAAACGAGTTTCCCGGGACGAGCTCCGAAGCCGTCGTCTGATCGAGTCGCCAGTCGAGCGTCGTGCTCTTTTCTCGCATGCGCAGGAGCTTGGTCGCTTGCTCCGCTTCCGCCGCGAATCCCCCAAGCGCCCGCTCGAGGGTCTCCTTGGGAGACATGACGCCGACCTTCCCCGCGCGACTTCGCGCCGAGTCGGTGTCCCGCGCGGTCAGTACGCTGGTCACAGGCACACCGTGCGCGCGCAAGCTTCCGATCGCGCTCGTCGCGAACATGTCGACGAACCCGACTTGGATCCCGCGGAGCTCTTCCTCGAGGGCCGAATAGACGAGAATTGCGCCTGGCGGGAGACGGTCTTGCAGAATCGCCTCGTGTATGAGCGGGTCGCGGTTCTTCTCGTGAATGTCGAAGTACACCAGCTCGAAGCCCTCATCGACGAGTGCCCGAAGCGCCTCGATGGGCGCGACCTCCAGAGGAGGCGCGTCCGGAGCGCGCGGAAGAATCAGCTCTGCATCCACGAGCACCACAGGGCGCCCGCTCGCGACTTGCAGCAGACGGTGACCGACGAGGTCGGACACCACGTCGCCCTGGTCGTTGCATACC
>JBATLA010000273.1:0-2246 GCA_049669945.1 Polyangiales bacterium
GTCGTCGGTCATAGCTTGCTCAACGCGGTCTTGAGCATTCGAGAGGAGCAGTTTCGAATGAGTGGTTACGTCAATCACATCGTCGTCTGTGGGTACGAAATGGGCAGCGGCATGCTGCTCGACGTTCTCAACGACGAGATCAACACCGAAGAGCAACGCATCGTGCTCTTCGGCCCCTACGAACGACCGCGTGCTTTGCCACCGGAGTTCATGTGGGTTCAGGGCGACCCGACCAAGGAGAGCGAGCTCGACAAAGCCCGGATCGCATACGCGTCGACGGTCATCGTCACCGGCTCCCGCCGTGTGGTGCCGCAGCAAGCCGACGCGACGACGATCCTGACCGTCTTCACGATCCGTTCGGCGCTGAAGAAGAGCCGAGCGGCGGCGAACCGGAAGAAGCCGGTCCGCGTAATTGCAGAGGTTCTAGACTCCGAGAACGTCCAACACGCTCGGACCGCCGGCAGTGATGAAGTGATCGAGACGCGCCGGGTCGGCTACTCGCTCCTAGCGCACACCGTCGTGTACCCTGGAGTCGCCGACGCGACGAGCCGCATGGTCTTCGACGGACATCAGAACCTTTACGTCGGACATCTTCCGGATACGATCGACCGGTCACTCAGCTTCGACGAGCTCAGCCGGGAGCTGAGATCGTCGACGGGTTGCCTCGTGATCGGATACCGAGATCCGGAAACGGGCGAGGAGCAAGTGAACCCGAGAGGTGACGTGGTGGTGCAACCCGATATGGAAGTCCTCTATCTCTCGTCCGAGCCGCGCTTGGGTAGCCGATGAAGGCCCTTGCCAGACGAGAGCCCTTGTTGGTGCGGCCGGGCGCCCGCTTCGATTGTGTCGGAGACGGCCTTTGCTGCAGTGACATTCACGCCGTTGGCGCGTTGAGCGAAGATGACTGCGAAATGCTGGCGATGATCTCGGAGGACGCGATCGATCGCCATCAAGGAGAGGACGCCGCGGTGATGATGATGCGCAGCGACACCGGTCGGTGCGTTTTTTGGAGCGAGCAGGGATGCGCAATTCACTCCCAGCTCGGTTCCGAGATGAAGCCGACCCCCTGCATTCAGTTCCCCTATGCGCTGACGGCTACGCCGGCTGGCGGACGCATTTCGACGCAGCATCGCTGCACATGTCGCACCCTGGGGTCCCTTCCTCCCATCACGGTTGAGACGGCGCGCCCTTGTCTCCTCGATTCAACTGGAGAGCTCAAGCCCGAGCACGCGGTGCTCGACGAGGTCGCGTGGTCGGGGACGGAGACCCTCTCGTTTGCGGAGTATGCGGAGCGCGAAGCCGGACTCCTCTCAGACTTGCTCGAAGGGAAGAGCCTGACGACTGTGCTTCGAGCCGACCCTTTCCCGACGCTCGATGGAATGACTTGGCCCGAGGTAGCGGACGAGTTGCTCGAGTTTCACGGGCCTTCGCGAGCGGCGACCGCGTCTCGCTGGTTCGGGGAAGCCATCGGATTTCTAGTCGACCGCCGCGAGCGAACGGAGAGCTCGAGGCCGTGGGCGGATGCGTTCGAACGCGCGGGACAACGCGTCGAGGAGCCGGTTTCTCCGAACAAAGTCTTTGGCGACTGGCTCGCGGATGAGCTCTGGTCGATGCGCTGGACGCACTACGGGAGCCTCGCGCGTGCCCGTGCCGAGTGGGCGACGCGGCTCGCCATCGCGCGACGGATCGCCGGTTGGCTGGACATCAGCACCCCCCTGCAGGACAACATCTCTGCCGCGGAAGCCGTGATGATCGTGGATGTGATCGGCACTACAGACCCCTGGGAGATGGTGCAGGCCGCGATCAAGGAGTGAGGGAGCATCGCCGTCCGGGCTCGGGGCCCCTCAAGTCTTGAGAGGTAGCAGTGCCAGTGTACAGCGCTCTACAGCGCGCACTCAGTTCCCTCGATCCCACGACATGTCTCGAACTCTTCCACGCACCCAGCGATGTTCAGACATGACAGGCACATCGGGCTGCAGGTGTTGAGCTGGCATCGGAGTTGGCAGAACGAATCGAGGTTGCACCGCTCGATCGCGCCATAGCATCCGGCGCATTCGCTCGACAGTCCGAGCACGTCGTTCTCGATGCACGAGGTGACGCACGTTTCGTAGACGTTGCCATTGGGGAACGACGAACCATTGCAGCGGTTCACGCCGCAGTCGCGTGCGACATCGCGGACGCTGCCGGCGCTCGCCAAGGTCTGGAGGTCCGCGACGTTGTCGCAAGCGCCCGCCGCTCGACCACCC
>JBATLA010000274.1:0-5668 GCA_049669945.1 Polyangiales bacterium
TGCCGAGGCTGAACCGAAGCTCCGCGTCGACGCGGGGAGCCGCCGCCGGGCTCGCCCCGAAGACCACTCGCTCCCCCGCGCCGACCGGAAAGCAAGAGTCGCCGTCGATGGTGACTGCCAGGTCATCGGTCGAAGACCCAAGCTGGAACCCGTTGAGGTCGGCCTCCGCGTCGAACGTCACCTCGACCCATTCCAGACTGGCGTCGAGGCCCTCTGGGTTCGCCATCCACTCCGTGATCCGAACCTGATCTGCCCGTGGAGCCACCACGGCCCGCGCCGCTCCGCCCGCTATACAGGAGCCATCGAATGGGGTCGGCGCGCACTCGCTGTTGCGCGTTCCAGGGGTCCCGAAACTGCCGTCCCCGAGAGCGGCGGCACCCTCCGGCGTCGAGCACCACGCGCTCGGGTCGTCGTTGAGCTCATGGTCGGGCTCGAAGGCGCCGTCGAGCTCCTGGGCCCTGCCATCTTTTGTTTGTGCGTACGAGGTGCGGTCAACGAGCCGCTCCCCGCACCACAGCGACACGCTTCCGTCGGTGTTTCGGAGACTCCCGAGGGCATTGCCGTAGCTGTAGTCGACGTGCTCGGGCGTCGCTGTGCCGGACGCGTTCCCAAGAACGAAGTAGTCGTCCGCGGCTACCGTGCCGTCGAGAATCCGATGGCTCTTTGGGCTCGTGCCGTCGGCTCGGCTCGTCAGCACGCTGAGCCCCGCGAGCGAAATCGAAGCGCCGCTCGTGTTGAAGAGCTCGATGTACTCGCGATCGCCGTCGCTGCCCTCGGGATTTGCGTGGACTTCGGTGATCACGAGATCCCCCGGTACAAAGTCGCCGCAGCCGTCGTCGACGGCGAGCCCTTGCGACCCGCACGCACAAAAAGAGAACACGAGGCACGCGAAAGCGCGCGCCCAACTCGGCAATCCAGACATGTCGACCTCCCACCGTTCTTGAGTTGGCGGGTTATCGGCCGGTCGAGCCTAGAGTTGCGTCAGCGCCCCTTCGGCAGCTCCGGCGTCGTCACCTGCGCGGGGTCATCGACGACGATCTGAAGCGTGCTGTAGCTCCCTTTCGTATACCGCTCGACTCGGCCGCGGACGCGAATCGGCTCACCGTAGTAGTCCGCGAGCTGGCTTTGCCGGAACACCTCTTCGTCGAAGAAGATGATGGGGAAAGGGCGCTTCGGTTGCATCGCCAGCGCGACCCGCACCAGACCTTTGAAGCGTTTGATCCGATTTACGGTCGACAGGATGGTGACTGTCTTCCCGAGGTTCGCCGCCAGTCGCTGGGGTGCGTCCCAATGCGAAAGCAGAATGAGATCGACGCGTCCGTTGGCCTCGTGTTCGAAGGCGCGGATGAAGTCGGCGCGCGCGTTCCACCAAGCTTTTCGTTCGTCGTAGTCGCCGTATCCCTCCGCGTCCGGATTCCAGATGCCGCGTTTGGCCCGCTTCGCCTCTGCTTCGGCATGCGAGAACTGATTGTGAAAACGGTGCGAGTACCCGTACTTGGTAAAATAGGGGCTCATTCCCGCGCGAACGCATTCGACGTTGTAGCTGGTCCAACGGCCGTCCTTCTCGACCAGCGCGTACGCGAGAAGTCGGCCGAAATGCCCACGGATCTCTTTGGGGTCGTCGCGCTCGAGCCGAACGGACTCCGCGTCTTCGAAGAACGCTTTGGCGAACTCCGTGGCCTCTTCTCCCATGGGGGTGCCTGCCTTCGCTGGCCGTCTGGCGTCACCGCGCTTCTTCTTCAGATAGCCCTCGAAGTCCTTTGCCGCTGCGGCCCGCTCGGCCTTCCCGTGGAACCGCTCCTCGGTATCGAGCGAGAGCAAGCGAATCGACTTCTCGATACCCTCGACGCGAATCGTGTCGCCATCGACCACGGGCTCTCGGCCCAAACGGTGCTGACCGAGCTGCAGCCCCTCTTCGTCTATGGCTAGGTTCCGCGAGTCGGGCGCGACTGATTCTTCGACGCGCACGCCGTCGGAAGTCGGCGCGGGCGGTTTCGTCTGAGGCGTTTCCGCCGTTGCCCCGCGATCGCATCCGATGAGCACCATCACGACGGGCGCCAGAGCCCACCACCGAATCCCCCGCTTCCGCATCGGTCGTACCGTATTCAATTTGACCGTTCGCCGCTAGGTCTTAGACGACAATCACCATGACGAAGTCCGAGCCATCCTCGATCGATGCCTACGCTGCGAGTGAAGCCGGGTCCGCGCTTGCCCCTTTAACATACGCGCCCGATGCGTTGGGCCCCAACGATGTCGAGATCGCGATCACCCACTGCGGGATCTGCCATAGCGACCTCCACCTGATCGACAACGACTGGCGAACCAGCCGGTACCCGCTGATCCCCGGTCACGAGGTCGTCGGCACCGTCGCCAAGAAGGGCGACTACGTGTCGCACTTGAACCTCGGCGACCGCGTCGGTGTCGGGTGGCAGTGCGGGAGCTGTCTCGCCTGCGAGTGGTGCGAGCGAGGCGATGAGAACCTCTGCGGCGACACCATCGAAACGTGCGTCGGCCGGCCTGGCGGCTTCGCGAATAGCATCCGCGTCGACGGAAGGTTCGCCTTCGCGATCCCGGAAGCGCTCAGCTCTCACGAAGCCGCGCCATTGTTTTGCGGTGGAATCACCGTCTACTCGCCGCTCCGACAACATGCGCGTCCTCAGAGCCGCGTGGGCATCATTGGTATCGGGGGACTCGGCCATCTTGCGATTCGCTTCGCGCGCGCGTTCGGATGTGAAGTCACTGCGTTCTCCTCGACCCCAGACAAGGAAGAGGAGGCGCGCTCGCTCGGCGCGCATCATTTCGTCTCCAGCGTCGACGACGCCGCGCTCAAGGGCCAGCGAGAGTCCTTCGATCTGATCGTATCCACTGTGAACAAGTCGCTCGAGTGGAAGCGCTACGTCGCGGCGCTGCGCCCCGATGGGGTGTTGTCCTTCGTGGGCGCTCTCGACGAGCCCCTGACGATCGCGACCGGGCTCTTGTTGTCAGGCCGCCGCTCGATCTCGGGAAGCCCGATCGGAGGCCGCGTCGCCATCCGTGAGATGCTCGACTTTGCAGCCAGGCACCAGATTGGTGCGCAGGTCGAGGTGTTGCCGATGAGCGAGGTCAACACTGCGCTCGACCGTTTGCGCCGCAACGAGGTTCGCTACCGGTTCGTGCTCGAAAACGGCTAAGGATCGACGTTCTCTTTACCCCGAGGCTACTCGTCTTCACGGGGATCGACGCCGGCTAGCCTTCGAGCGAGGGCCTTTTTTACAACGAGGTTCATCTGCCTGCCAATCTGAATCCGCTGCGCTTGAGGGGAACCTGCTCCGTGAAGGGATTCCGTGAGGTAGCCGACGGCGTTTCGGCCCATCGTCATGTTCTCGATCAGCCGAAGGATGCGAATGCGTGCTTCGGTTGGAACGTCGGCACGGCCTTTCAAGTACTTTTCGAGAAGCGCGCCTAGCTCGGGGTGGGTGAGCTCCTTCTCGGATGGTGCGGTGCTGACGAGTCCGCCCGCCAAATCTTGCGCTAGGCGGCCCATTTCGAAAGGCATCTTGGTGACATGGTGCTTGCACACGTTGGCGAGCATATCGTCGTTCAGATAGGAGCCTGACTTCGTTGGCTTGGCTTGATGCGACGACGCGATACCAGCCGCGTACATCGTCTCGTTGAGATGAGTCATCTCCACGAGCTTGTCCTTGACGTGGGAGGCTTTGTCGGCGCCGTTGTACTCGGCGACCTGGGCGGCCGCGCCGATCAGAACGTCGCCGACACCCGTCTTGCAGACGTAGCTTCGGCGGTGGTAGCAGGTGAAGCGTTCGACGAGCATCGATGCGAACTCGTATTCGCCATCCATGAACACTTGGCTCCAAGGGACAAACACGTCGTCGAGCACGACCATCGCTTCTTGGCCAGAAAACTCCGCGTTTCCGACGTCGATTGACCCGCCCTCCATGCTTCGCGTGTCGCACGATTGCCGCCCGTAGATGTACGTGATTCCGGGCGCGTCGACTGGGAACGCCGCTACGATTGCATAGTCTTCGTCTTTTGGGCCGAGCCGCATCGTGGGCATCGCGATGATCCAATGCGAGTTGATGCAGCCGGTTTGGTGCGCCTTCGCCCCCTTGAGCCAAACGCCATGCTGGTCCCTCTTCGTAACGTGAACGAAGAGGTCTGGGTCGGCCTGTTCGTGGGGCGCCTTGCTGCGATCGCCCTTCACGTCCGTCATCGCGCCACCGACGACGTAGTTTCGCTCCTGCATCGTGGTCAGGAAGGCCAAGAGCCGCTCGTGGTACGGGGTGCCGTGCTTCTCGTCGATCTCGTATGTCACCGAGTGGAGCGAGTTGAAGGCGTCCATGCCCACGCAACGTTGAAAGCACGTGCCGGTGTTCTGTCCGAGCTTGCGTTGCATCATGTTCTGGGCGACGAGATCATCGGCGCTTTGCGCGATGTGGAGGAAGCGGTGGACGCGTTTTCCCGTCAGCGGCGACGCCACCGTCGCCATCTCGGGGTCGCGGAGCGCGAGGTCGTAGGTCTCCGCAACCGCGTTGATCGAGGGGCGAATCATCGGGTGGTCGACCGGCTCGTCTACCAGCTCTCCAAACAGAAACACCTTGAGCTTGCGGCCGCGAAGGCTCGCGATGTAGTCGGCGCCGCTTTCGATCCGCGGGGCGGCGTCACCGTTTCCGAGGGGCATCGCGCGATTGTACCACGCCCCTCAGAGGGTGGTGCCCGACAACTCGGCCCACGTTTCTTCGGCGAAGAAACGTCCCTTGTCGTCTCGGCCAACACGCCCCAGCGCGCACTCGTGGTCGTGTGTGAAAAACAGTCGGCCACGCTCTTCGAGCAAACGCGTCAGCAGGTCGGTCTTCTCGTCGATCAAGCGCTCCGGGTAGCGGTCGTAGCCCATCGTGATCGGCAGATGGACCCATGCTCTTCCGGGGATCAAGTCGGCCGCGAACACGACCGGTCCATCCTTGCCGGGAATCTCGGTGAGCATCAGGCCTGGTGTGTGACCGTCAGAGAGCCACAGCTTGTAGTCGGCCCCGAGCGCATCCGAGCGATGGCCTTTGACGACTTCGAGGCGGCCGCTTTCTTCGAGCAGCCCGGGTAGCTCGGGGATGAACGACTTTCGATCGCGCGCGTGAGGGTGCTTCGCGCGTTGAAACGCTTCCCAACTCACGACGTAGTTGGCGTTGGGGAACAGGAGCCGCATGGGTTCGTCGGGATCGTACGCGCTGAGCAACCCGCCGGCGTGGTCGAAGTGCAGGTGCGATAGGACGACGCAGTCGATGTCGGCGTCCGAGAACCCCGCCTTCTGCAGATTGTCGAGAAGCACGTGCCGCTCCTCTTGAACGCCGAAGCGGTCACGAAGCTGCGGCGGAAAGAATGCGCCGATGCCGGTTTCGAATAGGATCTTCCGGTTGGCATCCTCGATCAGCAGAGCCCGGCATGCGAGCGGGATGCGGTTGAGCTCGTCGGGCTCGACCCACTTCCGCCAGAGTGCCCGCGGGGCGTTGCCAAACATCGCGCCCCCGTCGAGACGCTGGGAATTGCCCAAGATCGACCATGCTCGCCGGTGCCCCATCCGCGGAGCTTATCAGGGTCGTCGGCTCGATTGAAGTCAACGTCGAACGACGTACACGTTGGTGCTTGCATGCCGGACGACTCGCTCGGCAACGCTACC
>JBATLA010000275.1:0-10045 GCA_049669945.1 Polyangiales bacterium
GCCAGTGCCAGTGCCAGTGCCAGTGTTCAGCGTTCAGCGTCGGCAAGGCCTTCAAGGGTCTGCTGCGCCTCGGTCCATTCCTCGAGCGCCCCGTCCAACTTGACCTGCGCTTCGGCGACCTCACGTAGCAGCGTGTCCCGGCGGCCGGGGTCGTCATAGACCTCCGGCTGGCTCAGCTCCCCGTTGTGCTCTGCGATGGCCTTCTCGAGCGTCGCGATGGTCTGCTCGAGCTCGCGAACGCGTTTTTGTAGCGGCTTCACCTTGTTGTTTCGTTTGGCCCGCAGCTCCGCCTCTTTGCGACGCTCCTCTTTGCGCGCCTGCTTGCTCTTCTTCTGCGCAGCCGGCTTGATCGCAGCCGCGGTCGCTGGCGCGATGTCCCGGTCTTGGCAAGACCAGAGGTAGTCGTCGAGGGTGCCAGCGTAGCTCTCCACCGCGCCGTCATGGACGACCCATAGCTTCGTGGCCAGTCTGCGGATGAACGCGCGGTTGTGGCTGACGAACAGTAGCGTCCCGTCGTAGGTCGATAGTGCGTCGGTGAGTGCCTCGGTGGTTTGTAGGTCGAGGTGGTTGGTCGGCTCGTCCATCAGCAGCACGTTGCCGGGCCGAATCAGGAGCTTTGCGAGGGCCACGCGGGCACGCTCGCCGCCGGAAAGCACCGACACACGCTTGTCGACGGAGCGTTCATCGAAGAGAAGGGCGCCGAGCACCCCTCGGATGCGTTCGTTCGATGCCCCCTCGCTCGAGCTAGACACCTCCTGAAGGACGGTGCGCTCGAGGTTCAGCGCCTCCGCGTGGTGCTGGGCGAAGTACCGGACGTCCGACTGTCCAGGGAGGTGAATCCTTCCTCCCGATGCCTCGATCTCGCCCGCGAGGATCTTGAGTAGAGTGGTCTTGCCAGCGCCGTTCGGGCCCACGATGGCGACATGGTCGCCGCGTTCGACTGCCAACGAGACCTTGTCGAGCACCCGATGGTCGCCAAAGGACTTGCTCAGGTCGTCCACTCGGAGCGGGGTGCGCGCGCCCCGCTCGGTCGGAGGAAACGAGAAATGCGCGTGACGCGACGAGCTGTGGAGCTCGACGGTGTCCATCTTCTCGAGCTTTCGAACTCGGCTTTGCACCTGTGCAGCCTTGCTCGCCTTGGCGCGGAACCGACGAACGAACTGCTCGAGGTGCGCCTTCTCTCGTTCGAGATTCTTGGCGCGGTTCTCGAGCACCAAACGCTCTTCGTCCCGCTGCCGAAGGTACTGCTCGTAGTTTCCGCGAAACGTGCGAACGCCTTCGGGCTCGAAGCTGACGACTCGATTCACCTGCTCGTTCAGGAATTCCCGGTCGTGCGACACGAGGAACAGCGCCTGATCGTAGCTGCTCAAGAACTTCGAGAACCAAGCGACCGACGGCATGTCCAGGTGGTTTGTCGGCTCGTCGAGCAGCAGAACACCGGGCTTCTGAAACAAGAGCGAGGCGAGGACCGCCCGCATCTTCCAACCGCCGCTCAGCTCGGACAATGGACGGCGGTGGTCGCGTTGCGAGAATCCCAGTCCGTGAAGGATGCGTTTCGCGTCGTGTTCGGAGAAACGAGCATCGAGGGTGCCGATGCGCTCGTGGAGCTCGGCCACTTCGCTCGCGACGGCGACGAGTGCTTCTTCGCCGGCCTCGTCCGAGTGTTGCAGCTCGTCGAGCCGCGCTTCGGCGCGTGTGAGGGCTTCCCGAAGCTCCGGCCGTTGCGGCACGCTGTCGTACACGAACGGAAACACCGCTTGGTCGGGAAACGATTCGATCTCTTGAGGAAGGAAACCGACGTGCACGCGCGGTGCCAACTTGACGTTTCCCGCGTCCGGCTCGACCGTCCCGGCGAGCATTCGCAGCAAGCTCGACTTGCCCGAGCCGTTGGGTCCCACGAGACCGATGTGGTCCCCTTCGTGCACCTGTAGGGACAGCCCGTCGAAGAGAGTGTCTCCGCCGAGTGCAAGGGTCGTGTCGTGGACGGTCGCCAGTGTCGTCAAACCAGCTCCGACCGGATCTTGATCTCGTTGAGCAACGTGCGGTGCACCGGACAGCGCGCCGCGATCGCGAAGAGCCGTTCGCGCTGCTCCTCACTGAGGTCGCCCTCGAGTTCGAGCTTCTTGTCGATGACGTCGATCATACCGGTGTCCTTGTCGCAGTCCTCGCAGTCCTGGGCGTGAACGCGACCGTGCGCAAGCGTGACCCGGACCGAATCGAGCGGCCACCCCTTGCGTCCGGCATAGAGCTTCAGCGTCATCGAGGTGCACGCGCCGAGGCCCGCGAGCAGCAACTCGTACGGATTGGGGGCGATGTTGGTGCCACCCTTGGCGAGTGGCTCGTCGGACGCGAACGTGAGATCGCGCGCCCGGACGTGTTGGAGAAAGCCGCTCGTCTTGCCTTGCACGACGACTTCCCCCTCCGGGGCGTCCTCGGGAAGCTCTTCAGGCGCTTTTTCGGGAAGGTAGCGGCTCGCCCAGGCCGCAAGCACGCTGGCGACGTATCGCGCGTCGGTTCGGCGCCCCAGTAGATGGTCCGCGCCATCGAGGGAGACGAAGCTCTTCGGGTGCCTCGCGGCGACGAAGATCTCTCGGGCGTCGTCGATCCCGACGACGTTGTCCTGTGGAGAGTGGAATACGAGCAAGGCCTTCTTCAGCCGTCCGATCCCCTCGACATCGAGGGCTCCGGCAACATCCGACGAGTGAAAGGGCGCTCCGATAGTCGACACGCCAACCACCTCAGGAACGCGAGCCGCGGCCGCGAGCACTGCAGTGCCGCCTCGGCTGTGACCGACGAGCAAGGCTGGCGCGCGATGGCGTGTGCGAAGGGCGTCTGCCGCCGCGACGAGATCGTCCACATCGCGAGCGAAGTTGGAGTCTTCGAACTGCCCGTCGCTTTCTCCGAGGCCCGTGAAGTCGAACCGGAGGGTTGCGATCCCCTCTTCCGCTAGCGCGGCGCTGATGTATCGCGCCGCCCGGCTCTCTTTCGAGCAGGAAAAGCAATGGGCGAACACCGCCCAGGCGATCGGTGTCACCGCCGGCATGTGGATCTGGCCGACGAGTGTCTGATTGCCAGCTCCCGAGAACTCAAATCGCTCAACGTCCGTCATGGGGCCTCCGTGAGAAGCTCACTTTACGACAGATATCGAGCTTCGTTACTCGGCCGCCTCGAGGTACTCGGCCTCTTCTGGCGTGTCGTATCCGAATGCTTCGAAGACCTCGTGCAGCTCCGTCCGGACTTCCTCCCGGCTCACACCGAAGAACTCGAGGTCCACTGTCCGCGGGCTCTCGTATTCGCGCTGAGTAGCCATGGCCTCGTCGAGCTTGGCCTCGAAGGCTTCGCTCACCGGCATCCCGAGGCGGCCGTAGAGGTTGAGAATTGTCTTTTTCGGGTTCGCGACGAGGTCCTCGTAGCGGATCGTGATGAACTGGTCTTCGGGGATCTCTTTTCGGCACTCGAGCGCGTATCGGTAGTAGTCGTAGCCGAGGCGCTTGAGCGCTTGGATCTCCTCGCCGTCGGGCTCGATGCCCGGCGAATGCGCCTTCCACGCGCGGTAGAACATGTTGAGGAACGACGGTAGGCACTCGTACGGGTCGCGAACGAGATAGACGAACGCTGCGTCGGGGAACCTCTCGTGTACCGAGCGAATGCGCGTCGAGAAGAAGACGTTCTTGTTCAAGAACCGCTTGCCGCCTGCCTCGAAGACGTGGCGCTTGATCGTGTTCTCGTACGAGTCGAGAAATGCGTCTCGTTCTTCCGGGGAACGTCGGTCAATCCAGGTCTGGCTCGGCATGTCTTCCATGAATGGAAACAAGAGACCGGAAGCCGGCGAGCTCAGGTTCCAAAGGAGGGTGCACACGTCCTCTTCGGCCTGGTCGAGGCTGATGTGGTGCACGCCGTCCCATCGGCTCTCGAGCGGGGCGTTGAAGAAGTCGTACGCGCGCTGGAGCACTGAGCCGATGCGCGTCTCGGAGAGGGCGATCAAGCGTTTGAAGGTCCGCGTCGCGGTCACGGACGGGAAGATGGTCTGGTAGAGCTTCACCGTGGTGAAGACCTCGTCATCCATGCTGATCAGCCGGTGGGCGAGGGTGGTGCCGCTTCGTGGATTGGCAAACACGAACACCGGGCGCTCCACCTTCTGGTCGCGGTACTCGGAGAAGAAGACCTCATCGAGGGCGCGGAACGCGGACGCCGACTGGCGAAGGCCCAGGTAAATTGGCGCAATCCACGCAGTGGTCACCAAGCGGCCCACGGTCGGCTTCTTGAGGAGCAGGTTTCCGATCTCTCGGAGGCCCCGTTTGTTGATGTACATGGTCATCCCCTGCGCTTGCCCAGCTCCCAATGTAGGGTGAGACGGGCAATTTGCTGGAAAAACCGGGCGAACGGTGCCTCCGTCCAGTTGAACGGTGTTCGGTAGCCAGCGAGCGGGAGCGCTATTCGTCCGTCACGCAGCCTTCGGAGGCGGATTTCACATTTTTGATGTACTTGTAAAGAGTGCCACGGGTCGCCTTGAGCGGAGGCGCGGTCCACGCGGCTCTTCGGCGGGTCATCTCGGCCTCGTCGACCTCGATGTCGATGCTCTTGCGCTCGGCGTCGATGGCGATGATGTCTCCGTCGCGGACGAGCGCAATCGGCCCGCCTGCCTGCGCTTCCGGGGTGATGTGGCCGATGATGAAGCCATGGGAGCCGCCTGAGAAACGGCCGTCGGTGATCAACGCAACGTCCTGGCCGAGGCCGGCGCCCATGATCACCGATGTCGGCGACAACATCTCCGGCATGCCAGGTCCGCCCTTCGGGCCTTCGTACCGGATGACGACGATGTCGCCCTTCGTGATCTCCGCGCGCTCCATTGCGGCGAGCATCTCTTCCTCGGAATCGAACACCTTGGCGGGCCCGCGGAAGTGCAGCCCCTCCTTGCCGGTGATTTTGGCGACGGAACCATCCGGCGCCAAGCTCCCTCGCAGGATCGTGAGGTGCCCCGTGGTTTTGATCGGCGACTCCCACGGGTGGATCACGTCTTGGCCTTCGCGGAGGTCGGGCAAGTCCGCGAGGTTCTCGGCCATGGTTCTTCCCGTGACCGTCATGCAATCGCCGTGAAGGACTCCCTTGTCGAGCAGGTAACGCAACACGGCGGGTGTGCCGCCGACCTCGTGAAGGTCCTCCATCACATACTGTCCGCTGGGCTTCAAGTCCGCCAAGAACGGAATACGATCGCTGACCTCCTGGAAGTCGTCGAGCGTGAGCGGAACGTCGACAGCGCGGGCCATCGCGATCAAGTGCAACACCGCGTTTGTCGAGCCTCCGAGCGCCATGATGGTGACCATGGCGTTCTCGAACGCCTCGCGCGTCATGATGTCGCGCGGCTTGAGGTCCTTTTCGAGAAGCAGTCGAATCGCTTGGCCCGCACGCAGGCATTCCTCGTGTTTGGCTGGGTCTTCAGCAGGCGTTGACGAGCTGTACGGAAGGGACATGCCCATCGCCTCGATCGCCGACGCCATCGTGTTGGCGGTGTACATGCCGCCGCAGGCGCCAGCGCCCGGGCAGGCATGTTCCACGATGTCGAGCCGCTTGTTCTCGTCGATCGACTTCGCGAGCAGCTCGCCATAGGACTGAAACGCCGACACGATGTCGAGCTTCTCGCCGTCGCTACCGTGGCCCGCCCGAATCGTGCCTCCGTACACCATCAACGCAGGCCGGTTGAGACGACCGATGGCGATCATGCAGCCGGGCATGTTCTTGTCGCAGCCAGGGATAGAGATGTTGGCGTCGTACCATTGCGCGCTCATCACCGTCTCGATCGAGTCCGCGATCAAATCCCGCGACTGAAGCGAGTAGCTCATGCCGTCGGTGCCCATCGAGATGCCGTCGGAGACGCCGATGGTGTTGAATCTCATCCCGACGAGGCCCGCCTCCAGGACGCCACGCTTCACAATCGCAGCGAGGTCATTGAGGTGCATGTTGCAGCTGTTGCCTTCGTACCAAACCGCGGAGATGCCGACCTGAGGCTTCTTCATGTCCGCGCGGGTCAGCCCCGTGGCATGCAACATGGCTTGAGAGGCGCCCTGGGAGGGAGGCTCGGTGATTCGGCTGCTGTACTTGTTGAGTTTTTTGCTCATATCCTGCTCGTTGGGGGCTGCAGAGCTTAGCATCCGGGCCGCGCGTTTCCGCCACCTGCTTCGTTGGCTTGACGCTCTGGGGCCTCAGTCCTACGTCTGTTCAAGAAAATTTGAACAAACTGAGTCGCCCGAGTGCCCACCGCCGCCGCAAAACGTCAAGATCCCAATGATTCCCAGCCCTTGTGGCGTGATGCCGAGCTCCAAGCGGCGGACGCCATCGGCCGGCTGATGGAGTTCTGGGGGTTTCGTCGCCACATGGGCCGCCTCTGGACCATCCTCTACCTCTCGCCCGAGCCCATGACGACCACCGAGCTCTCGGACACGCTTCAGCTCAGCAGTAGCGCAGTGAGCCTCTCCCTCGGTGAGCTGGTGCGCTGGGGTGCGGTGCGCAAAACCTGGCGGCCCGGGGAACGCAAGGACTTCTATGAAGCGGAAAACAGTGTCTGGAAGCTTCTTCGACGCGTGTACGAGCGCAGGGAGCTGAACCTGATCCGCGAGGCGATCGACGCCTTTTCGGAAGCGCAGCGACGTCTCGATGAAGCGCGGCCGAGCTTGGGGCCCGAGGAGCGTCGCCGGGTCGACTACATGCGCAAGCGACTTTCGCGCCTCACTGCGCTCTCAAAGGCCGGCGATCGGCTCGTTCGCCTGCTCGTCGCAGGCCGCACGATCGACCCGATCGAGCTGCGATCGGCGGAAGAAGACTGATGGACCCGGGGAGACTCAGCGGAGGCTTGCCATGTCGTTGATCGCGGCGGTTCGAAGCGACGCATCATCGGACGTTCTGACGAGCTTGCAGGCGGTTTGCGATTCGCAGGGGCTCGACGACCTCTCCGCGCACTTGGCCGATCTCGCAGACTTGGTGAAGTGGGACATGACCACGCTCGAACGAGGTATCCAGAGCATGCCCGTCGGCGAAAGTGTCGTGCACAAGAGCGCGCACCACTTGCTCGAGGTCGCGGGGAAGCGTCTTCGCCCCATGTGCGTGGTCCTGGCATCGCGACTCGGTGGCGGCCTAGACGACAAGACTCGGGAGTTTGGCGTGGCGGTCGAGCTCGTGCATTGCGCCACGTTGCTCCACGATGACGTCGTCGACGCGGGCGATCAGCGGCGGGGCGTACCGGCTGCTCGCACCCTCTACGGCAACGCAGCCTCCATCTTCGCCGGCGACTGGCTGCTCGTGGATGCGCTCCGTCGTGTGCGCGCTGCCGAGATGCCCGAGGTTCTCGTCCGGCTGCTCGACATCATCGACGAGATGATCTTCGCCGAAGCCATCCAACTCGAGAACCGAGGCAAGATCGACGCTCGCATGCGCACCTACATGCAGGTCGTCGAAGGCAAGACGGCAGCGTTGTTCCGCTGGGCGATGTTCGCCGGCGCGAAGGCGGGTGGACTCGACCCCGATGCATGTCACGCGCTCGAAGAGTACGGCCGCCACCTCGGCGTGGCGTTTCAGCTGATCGACGACCATCTCGACTACGCAGGTGAGAGCTCCACGATTGGGAAATCGCCGTTCACGGACTTGCGTGAGGGCAAGATGACACACCCAGTGATCGTCGCACTCGAACGTGACCCGTCGTTGCGGCCAACGCTCGAAGAGCTTGTCGCGGGCGACGCTGACCGAATCCCAGAAGATGCGAAAAAGCGACTGCTGACCGCGCTCGACCATACGGGCGCTCTCGCATCGACTCGAGAGGTTGCAATTAGGGAAGCCGACGCCGCATGCCAGGCGTTGAACGGCTTGCCGGCCAGTCGCGCGAAAGAAGCATTGTATACGGTGGCGCGCGCCACCGTTCACCGGGAAGCCTAGCGAGTAACGAAGAAAGAGGCATTGATGTCCAAGCAAACACCAACCGTGACGAGCCGAATCCCGGGCTTCTATCGCGAACGCATCGAGGAACGGCTCCGTACGATGCTCGAGACGGGCCTCCTTTCCGAGAAGTCCGCTCAACACCTTCGGAGCGGCGGAGAGCTGACACTCGATGTGGCCGATCGCATGAGCGAGAACGTCATCGCCGTGCACGGGCTACCGCTGTCGATTGCGCTCAACTTCCGCGTGAACAACAGCGATGTCCTGGTGCCGATGGCGGTGGAAGAACCTTCCGTCGTGGCGGCTGCGTCGAACGCTGCGCGGCAGGTTCGAATGACGGGTGGTTTCTTCGGTGAGGCCACCGCGCCCATCATGACGACGCAGGTTCAGTTCGACGACGTGCCCAACCCCCGAGAGGCGAAGGCGCGCGTCGAAGCCGAGCGCGAGCTCATCTTCAAGATCGCCGATGAAGCCATTCCGGGCATGGTGAAGCGAGGCGGTGGCTGCCGCGACATGGACGTTCGCGTTCTCGACGAAGACGACGGCGTGCTCGTGGTTCACCTCTACGTGGATGTGGGTGACGCCATGGGCGCAAACGTAGTCGATGCGGTTGCCGAGGCAGTTGCGCCGCGCATTCATCAGCTGACCGGTGGCACGGTTGGGTTGCGCATTTTGAGCAATCTGCCGCTCCGCCGGCGTGTCAAGGTGCGCTGCGACGTGAGCGTCGACGCCCTCGGCGGGCCTGAGCTCGCCGACGGAATCGTCAAAGCCAGCCGCTTTGCCGAGCTCGATCCATTCCGGGCCGTGACTCACAACAAGGGCGTCATGAACGGCGTCGACGCGGTCGCACTCGCCATGGGCCAAGACTGGCGTTCGATTGAGGCCGGCGCTCATGCGTTTGCCTCGATCGGCGGGCAATACAAACCTCTCGTCGTTTGGCGTCGGACGGAAAGCGGTATTCGCGGCGAGCTCGACATGCCGATGGCGGTTGGCACCGTTGGGGGCTCCACGCGCGTGCACCGAGGTGTCCGCGCTGCCTTCGAGCTCATGGGTGTTCAGAACGCGGGTGAGCTCGCGACCGTGATGGGCGCTGCTGGCATGGCTTCGAACCTTGCAGCGCTTCGCGCCTTGGCGGGGGAGGGGATTCAGCGCGGGCACATGCGCCTCCACTCACGCAAGCAAGAGGTTCAGGAGAGTGCCCGGCTCCAGGCTAAGAAGGTCGAACGAGGCGGTCAGTGAGCGAAGCCGTTCACCGGGGTGAGGCGCCCAATCCGGGCTCCGGCCAGATGTTCGACGAGATCGCGGGCCGGTACGACATGCTGAACCGGCTCATGTCGATGGGTATCGACCAGTCGTGGCGGCGCAAGACCGTTGCGGCGATGGCTTTGCCCTCGGGCGCGCGAGTCCTCGATTTGGCGACCGGTACCGCCGACCTCGCGATGATGATCGCGCGTATGCATCCGGACGCGAAGGTGGTCGGAAGTGACCCTTCGGCCCGCATGCTCGAGGTAGGGCAGGACAAGATCGGCCGCTCAGACCTTGCCGATCGCGTGACGCTCGAAGTCGGCGACGCGCAGTCGCTTCCTTATGGTGACGACTCCTTCGACGGCTGCTGCATCGCGTTCGGCATTCGCAACGTACCCGATCGAGCAGCGGCGCTTCGCGAGATGGCTCGCGTCACGAAGCCCACGGGCCGAGTGGCCGTCCTCGAGCTCGGTGAACCGAGCGTCGGTTGGCTCAGTCCCATTGCACGCTTCCACGTGCGGAAGGTGATTCCGCGCCTCGGTGGAATGCTGTCCGGCTCCAAAGAGTACAAGTACCTCCAGGAATCGATCGCGGCCTTCCCGCCGGCGGACGAGTTTGCGGCGCTGATGGCCGAGAGTGGCATGGACGTGTTGGACGCGAAGCCGCTGACGTTCGGCGCATGCACGCTTTTCGTTGCACGGCCTGCGGAGGCTTCGGCATGAGGTCTCAGAGCGCGGCTTTTGCATTTGAGGGCGCGCCGACGCGGGAAACCTCGCGCGCGTTCTTGGAGCAGGCGCTCCGTAACCGTAGCGCCGAAGCCGACAATCTCGTCGTCACGGTGCCGGCGCCTGTCGCGCCGCCGGACGCGCTTCTGCGC
>JBATLA010000276.1:0-8640 GCA_049669945.1 Polyangiales bacterium
GGCTGACGTCGCGCCAGCGCGAGGATGCTTGGCGGTCGCTTCGGCGAGGGGGCGTTCGCGTCGCGATCGGCGCTCGGTCGGCGCTCTTTGCCCCGGTGGCGGATCTCCGGCTCGTCGTCGTCGACGAAGAGCACGAACCGTCGTTCAAGCAGGATGAGGGCTTCCGCTACCACGCGCGAGACAAGGCCCTCCTCCGCGCACAGTACGCCAATGCGGTCTGCGTGCTGGGGAGTGCTACGCCTTCGATCGAGACGTACCATCGCGCCAATGATGGCAAGATTCGCCTGCTTTCGCTCCCCTCGCGCGCAACAGGCGCGACGCTTCCCTCCGTCGAAATCGTCGATCTGCGGCGACACCGACGCGGCCCCACGGGGCACCCGTTGCTCTCGGGTCCGCTTCACACGGCGCTCGGCCGTTGCCTTGGAGGCGGTCATCAGGCGATTCTGTTTCTCAACCGTCGAGGCTTTTCGCCAAGCGTGCGTTGCGAGGCCTGCGCCGCGGTAGCGGAATGTCCAGCGTGCAGCGTTGCACTGACGGAGCACCGCGGCCAGGGCGTGCTCCGGTGCCACTACTGTGACTTCCACCGCCCGATCGCAGCTCCGTGTGCCGGGTGTGGCGCCAACGCGTACAAGCAGCTCGGCGTCGGCACGGAGCAGCTTCAACACGCAATCGAAGAGAGCTTCCCGAATGCGCGCGTCGCGCGCCTCGACCGGGATACCGCGTCCGGGGAGGGGGTCGAGGTAGTGCTCGATCGATTGCGAACCGGCGCGGTCGACGTCCTGGTCGGCACGCAGATGGTCACCAAGGGGCACGACATCGCCGGCGTGACCCTCGTGGGCGTCGTTCTCGCGGATCAAAGTCTCGCCTTCCCGGATTTCCGCGCGTCGGAGCGCACGTTTCAGCTTCTCGCTCAGGTGGCAGGGCGTGCGGGCCGTGCGGACACGCCAGGCGAGGTCGTTCTACAAACCTTTCAACCAGAGCACCCTGCTGTGCGGCTCGCAGCGCAACACGACTACGAGCGGTTTTACGACGAGGAGATCGTGAACCGGGAAGAGGTCGGCTATCCGCCGTTTGCCCGCCTCGTCACGGTCCGCGTCCATTCTGGCGCCGAAGCAGACGCTCGAAACGCCACCCAACATCTCGCCGACACGGCACGCCAACACGCAGCGGTTCGTGACGGAGCCGTCCAGATCCTAGGTCCGGCTCCTGCGCCATTGGCCCGACTGCGAGGTCGCTACCACTACCGGCTGCTGCTCAAGTCGACCGACCGAAAGCTACTCAGGAGCGTCGCGGCGCTCTTGGCGTCACGAATCGACCAGGGGCTCGCACCCACGCACGCCACCCTAGACATCGACCCGCTCTAGGAGCACGAGGGGGATCGCGCGGGCGACGGTAACTTTGTAACTGCGCCAGTGAGGGTTGTAGTCGGCCGCCTTTGGCCAAAGCTCCTCGTACTCGCTCTCCGTTGCGGCGCGGGCGCGAACTTGGCGGCGCTCTTTGCCGATTTGAATGATGGCGACGGGCTCCGCTTGGAGGTTGAGCCACCAGGCGGGCGACGGTTCCTGACCGCCGTTGGACGGGTAGACGATCACGTCGTCCCCGAGGGGCATGTAGACCAGTGGAGTGGTGCGCTCGAGCCCCGACTTCCGGCCGGTCGTCGTCAGCAGAAGGACCTTGCGGCCGAGCCCCACACTGTCCACGAAGCGACCGCCCAAACGTTGGTAGAGCTTGGCATGAAGGCGACCGAAGAGGCGCCAATCGCGTCCGCTCATTCGGCGGCTTCCTGCGCGCCTGCGTTCGCCGGATGCGCCGCAGCGTCTTCCGCCGCGAGGAAACCAAATGTCAGCGCGGGGCCGATCGTGCCACCGGCACCGGGGTAGGTGCGGCCCATCACCGACGACGTCGAGTTGCCCGCCGCGTAGAGCCCGGCGATCGGCTGTCCGTCTTCCTTGAGGACACGGGCGTGGGCGTCGGTCACCAACCCGCCTTTGGTCCCGAGGTCACCCGGGTAGATCTGCACCGCGTAGAACGGTCCTGTCTCGATTGGACCGAGCGAGCAGTTGGGCTTCACGTTGGGATCTCCGTAGTAGCGATCCTGTGCGCTCCAGCCGCGGTTGAAGTCGGGATCTTCGCCCTTGAGCGCGTACTCGTTGAAGCGTGCGATGGTCGACTTCACCGTCGCCGCGGGGATCTTGAGTTGCTCGCAGAGCTCCTCGAGCGTGTTCGCGCGGTAGAGGTAGCTCCCGTCACGGTAGCGTCGCGGAACCTGCTTGTCCGGCATCACTTTCCCTGGAGCGATCGGCCCAGCTATCGAAGACTTCCGATAGCTTGCGTCGAAGATGTGGAACCAACGCGGATCGGCCGCGCCCGTCTTCGCGACGTCGTCGTACATGCCATTGACGACATCGATGTATGGAGCCGCCTCGTTGGTGAAGCGCTCGCCGGCCTGGTTGACGAACAGCCCATGAGGAAGGCTCTTCTCTACGACCAAAACCCAGGAAAACGGCGACTTCGGGACGAGCGAGACCGGGGTCCACCAGGCCTCGTCCATCAGATCGAGCGCCCCGCCGGCGTCGCGGCCCATCCGAATCGCGTCTCCCGTGTTGGACGGGGTGCCCGCAGTCCAGTCGGTCGTGATTGGACGACGCTGATACTGTTGGCGCATCTGCAGATTCCGAGAGAAACCGCCTGCGGCCAGCACCACGCCCCGGTCGGTTTTCACGCGTAGGGTCTCCCCTTCCTTGTCGAGCACGGCGCCGACCACTCGTCCGTCTTCGAAGACGAGTTCTTGGACGCTCGTGTTGAGCCAGGCGGGGACGTTGCGCTCTTTCAAAGAGTACAACAGCCGGCCCATGAGCGAGTTGCCTGCGCACAGTTTCGTGTCGCGCCCCCAGCGCTTCCGTTTGAAGTGCCGGAGCATGTAGAGGAACATCTGCCACGCCATGAAGAACATGGTCGTCAGGCCGACGCCGATCGCGGCCTGCGCCTCGCGTGCCGTAATGCCGAACTTACCGAGGATCTGAGACTGTGGGTGGGGGCGGCGCAAGCGAATCAGGTCTTCGCGAAGCTTAGCGCCGTCGAACGGGACTGGGTCCATGGAGCGGCCACCCGGACGCCCGCCGGGCGCTTCGGGGTAGTAGTCGGTGTACTTCGCGAGCGGCACATAGCGAACGTGTGTCTTGTCGTGTAGGTAGGCGAGCACCCGCTTGCTCTCGTGGATGTATAGCCAAAGCATCTCGTCCGAGACTTCACCTTTGGTGATGTGCTTCAGGTAGGTGAAGCCGTCCTCGTCAGAATCCTCGAGCCCTTCCTTGGCCATGCCCGGGTTGTTGGCGACCCAGCAAACACCGCCCGACATCGCCGAGTTCCCACCGTAAACATCGCTCTTTTCGACCAGGAGCACATCGAGCCCGAGATCGTGTGCGCGAACGGCAGCGCCCATCCCTGCGGCGCCACTGCCCATCACCAGTAAATCGACTGTACGGTCCCACTCCGCCATTGCGGCGCTCCTTTGCTACGGGGTCGGTCTTCGAAAATAGAACTTGTTCTAGCCAGGCCGTACTGTCAAACGCCCTGGATCTTGCGGTAGTGGGTGCCAAGCGCTAGAAAAAACAAGTGATTCGCCCCATTCTCTGTTACCCAGATAAACGCCTTCGTGAGCCCGGCAAGGATGTCGAGGAGTTCGACGCAGAGTTGCACGCGCTGATCGAGGACATGGCCGAGACGATGTATGCGGCCCCCGGTGTTGGGCTCGCTGCCCCGCAAATCGGCGTGTCGAAGCGCCTGTTCATCATCGACGTTGCGACGGAGGACGACGAGCCAAGCGACCTCCGGGTGTTCATCAACCCCGAGATCGTCGCCGCGGAGGGGGACACCACGTTCAACGAAGGCTGTCTATCGTTTCCTGGCGCCCGGGAGGATGTCGACCGCGCCGAGTACGTGACCGTGCGCGCACTCGACAAGGACGGTCAGCCGTTCGAGCTCGAGGCCGACGGGCTGCTCGCCATCGCGATTCAACACGAAAACGATCACCTCGAAGGCAAGTTGATGATCGACCACTTGAGCGTCTTGCGACGCCGGTTGTTGCACCGTGCGATGACGAAGCGTACCGCAGCCGACGCGGCGCAGTGAGCCAGTGCGCACTATCTTCTTCGGCAGTCCCGAGTTCGCGGTGCCCTGCCTCGAGGCGTTGGACGACATCAGCGAAGTAGCTGCCGTCATCTCCCAGCCGGATAGACCAGCCGGGCGTGGGCTCTCGACTCGTCCGCCCGCCGTCAAGACGCGGGCGCTCGAGCTAGGTCTCGATGTGTGGCAACCGACGAAGGTCCGCACGGCAGAGTTTGCAGAGCGGCTCCGGGCCCTCGAAGCCGACGTCGCGGTCGTGGTCGCGTATGGACGTATCCTGTCCAAGGCTGTGCTGGATGCGCCGCGCCTCGGATGTGTGAACGTTCATGCTTCACTACTACCCAAGTGGCGGGGCGCGGCGCCGATTCAGTGGGCGATCGTTCACGGCGACGCGACCACAGGGGTCACCTTGATGCAAATGGATGAAGGCATGGACACCGGGCCCATCCTGGCAACGGATTCGATTCCCATCGAGCGCGACGACGATGCGGCGAGCCTCAGCGAACGGCTCTCGGCATTGGGCGCGGGGCTCTTGCGCCGCGAGCTTCCTCGCTACGTGGTGGGCTCGCTCACTCCTCAGGCTCAGGACCGCGACGCGGCGACGATGGCCCCGCTACTCGAAAAGGCGCATGGGCGAATCAACTGGGACCAGCCGGCCCTAGCCGTGCACAATCAAATCCGAGGCATGAACCCCTGGCCCGGAGCACACACGGTCCTCGGAGAGCGGCGCATCAAGGTGCACCGCGCGATCCCGTCGACCCTCGATCCGGAAGGGGCGGCGCCTGGCGAAATCACCGCGCTCGATCCCGAAGGCATTCTCGTGGCATGCATGGAAGGCACCCTCGAGATCCAAGAGCTGCAGGAGAGCGGGCGCAAGCGCGTCGATGCCCGCGCATTTGTAAGCGGGCGAGGGGTTGCGGTCGGCGACCGGTTCACCCAAGAAGGGGCCGCATCATGAAGATCTACACGAAGACGGGCGACGCAGGCGAAACAGGTCTCTTTGGAGGCGCGCGCGTGTCCAAGGCGTCCCTCCGCGTCGAGGCCTATGGCGAAGTAGACGAGCTCAACAGCGTTGTCGGATGGGCGCGGGTTTCCGCAACGACTTCCGATCTCGATGCGCTTCTCAATCAAATCCAGAATGATTTGTTCGAGGTGGGCGCCGAGCTCGCTTCGACGGCGGAGCGCAAACAGAAGAGCGCCATGCCGCTCATCGACGAGGCGCAGGTGCAGGCCTTGGAGAAGGCGATCGATCAGTACGAGGAAGGGCCCCCCGCGCTGACGTCATTCGTGCTTCCCGGAGGCAGCGAACAGGCTTCCCGATTTCACCTTGCCCGTTGCGTTTGTCGCCGCGCGGAACGCTCCATCGTCGCGCTCGACAGGGATGACACGGTCCGCGGCGAGGTCTTGCGGTACGTCAATCGATTGAGCGATCTGCTTTTCACCTTGGCGCGACACGCCAATCACGCGGCCGGTGTCGTGGACATCCCCTGGAAGGGCCTAGGCGGCTAGGGCATGTCGTCGGGGTCGAGGGTGAAGCGACGCTCCCCGACCCGTCCATCGGCGCGTACCTCCCCGGGAAGCTCGAGTCCTTCGCGCATCTCCTCGAGTATTTCGTAGAGTGCAGCGCGTTCTTCGGCGAGCTGTTCGATGATCGTCCAGCCCCACCTGCGTTTCGCTCGGATCTTGATCGACGTCCACGTTCGCTTGACCAGCTCGAGATACACGAGCGCCAGCGCGCCTCCCAATGCGCCGATCAGGAAGGTCGTGATGCCCGCTGGCCAAGGAGCGCGCGGGATACCGTCGAAGCTGTTGTGAAGCTGAACTTGTCCGAGCCCGACCAGAAGGGCCGCAATCAACCAGGAAAGCGGAAACAGCACGAGTCCGGCGAGGAGCTTGATCGTTGCAGTATCCTTGTATTGCTTGGATGCGGCCTGGGCGATTGGTCGGATCAGGAAGTAGGCAGGCGTGTTGATGAGGATGCCGAGCAGTAGCACCGGCGGGAAGACGAGGAAGACGACTGCAGCTTGCAGCGCGAGCAGCACAGGGATCCATTTCGACTCAATCGCAGGGGGCTTGTCGAGATCGTCGTCCTCGAGGGCGACTTCTTCGAGCGCCCGGTCGTACGAGGCGACACGTTCGAGGAGCGCCTTCACTTCATCGGGAGCTGTCGCCAGCCGGGCGTAGTACGCCCTCCAGACACGGGTCATACCGAGTGTCCGCTCCGCCATGTCCGGCGCCCTCAAGCTCACGCCTGCCCGCTTCGCGCGCTCTGCCCGCATGAGCGAGCGGACACGGTTCATCATGTGGTTGAGCTCCCAGCTTTCGGTGGCATGCGTGACCTCCTGCAACACCGGCTCCAACAGCGCGGTGAGCTCGCTGCTTCGCGCTCGAAATGTCTCATCGTCCTCGTGGTCGATCGGCTCGAGTAGCTCGGGCGGAATGTACAACGGGGGGTGGTACTCGACCAGGGCGCTCGAACGGAACGCCGTCTTGTTGTCGTAGTGGAGACCCACCGGAATGATCACCGGCGGAACGCCTTGCTCGGTGCATAGCTGTCGAGCGCGGTAGTACAGGCGCGCCGCGCCAGTCTTGAGCTCCTGGAGAAACGGGTCATCGTGACTCACGCCCTCGGGAAAGAGCGCGGCGAATCCACCATCGCACACCGCTTGTGCGAGCGAATCGAGACTCTTCTGATTGGCGTCCCGGCGCGCGTCGGCGCTCGCGTCCTTCATATCGGAGGCTCGGTAGATGGGTACCGTGCCGAGCGCTTTCATGATCCGGCCGATGACGGGCCACTTGAAAAGGCCATGCCGGGCGCCAAACACCACGGTCCGCGGAAACGTGCTGATCATCAGCCCCGGGTCGATCAGGCCGTTCGGGTGCCACGCGATCAGTATCCCGCCGCCCGTCTGAGGAATGTGCTCGATGCCACTGACCTCGACGCGGCGAAAGAACAGCCCAACCAAGAACTGCACCAGTCGCACCGCGTTGCTCGTCGTCACTCGCACCGCCCGATGATACGCGCTAGACCCCGGCTGGTCATGAACCGCGCGGCAACACTACTATTGTCGACTGTCCTCGTCGCGCTGATGTGGGGCTGCAGCAAGAAAGCCGATGAGGCCGTGCTTCGGCCCAAGGACGAGCCCGCGCATGTGGTTGCGGGGCCGCCCGACTACGTCGGCACGTCGGTTTGCGCCGGGTGCCATGAAGTCCAGCACGAGGATTGGCTCGGTTCACATCACGACCTCGCCATGCAACGTGCGAGCGAGAAGACCGTCCTCGGCAACTTCAACGGCACGAACGCGCGCTACTACGATGAGACGGTGCGTTTTCTCAGTGACGGCGGCGAGTACGAGATCGAAGCACTAGGTGCCGACGGTAAGCTCGCGCGTTTCCCCGTCGTGTACACGTTTGGAGTGGATCCACTTCAGCAATACCTGGTCGAGGTCGAACCAGGCCGCCTGCAGTCCTTTCCGTTTGCCTGGGACACGCGCGACGAAGCGCAGGGTGGGCAGCGTTGGTTTCACCTGCAGCCCGAGGAGTACATCGAGCCGGGCGATCCGCTTCATTGGACGGGGCCGAGTTACAACTGGAACTACTCGTGCGCCGATTGCCATTCCACTGCGGTGAAGAAGAACTACGAGCGCGCGACGAAATCGTATTCCACCGAGTACTTCGAGATCGACGTCGGCTGTGAGGCCTGTCACGGACCCGGCTCCCGGCACGTGGAGCTTGCACAAACCGAGACATCTCAAGCCACGGGCGGTGGTTTCGCGCGTCGTTTTCCAACGCCCGCGCAACGCGCCTGGGTCTTCGAGGAAGGTCGCAACATCGCGTCGCTCTCGGCCGGCGAGAGCAACGAGCCCGAGTCCTGCGCCCCGTGTCATTCGAGGCGGGCCGACCTCGGCGGTGATTTCGAGCGCTATCATGACCGCTACCGACTCGCCGCGCTCGATGAGCTGCTCTACTTCGACGACGGGCAGATCCAGGATGAGGTCTACGTCTACGGCTCGTTCCTCCAGAGCAAGATGCACGCGGCCGGCGTCGTCTGTAGCGATTGCCACGACTCGCACAGCGGCGAGCTTCGGACCGAGGGGAACGCGCTCTGCTCCAGGTGCCACAAGGCCAACGTGTACGACACCCCGGTCCACCATTTCCACGACCCGGCGACCGAGGGGAGCCTCTGCACGGACTGCCATATGCCCGAACGGACCTACATGGTGATCGACGAACGCGCTGACCATCGATTCGGCCTCCCTCGCCCGGCATTGTCGGCGGCCGTCGGCGCGCCAGATGCATGCACGGGCTGTCATGAGGGAAAGAGCCCCCAATGGGCCGAGCGCCACATCGATAAGCACTTCGATAAGCGGAGCGCGCATGCCTTCGCGGAAACCTTTCACGCCGCGAGGAACCAGCGGCCGGAGGGAGAGCCCGGGCTCGTCGAACTGGTTGCCGCCGGGAAGGTGCCAGCGCTCGTTCGCGCCACGGCGCTCCTCGAGCTTCGCAACCTGGGCT
>JBATLA010000277.1:0-4123 GCA_049669945.1 Polyangiales bacterium
CCACGTACCGAACCGTGGGATCGAAGGCCTCTGGATTGAACATCTGCAGGGCGGCGTCGTTGGGCGCGGTGATTCCGGGCGCAATGAACTCTCCGGCGAGGGAACCCTCGCGCGTCGTCGGATCGTAGCTATCGGCGTCGAGCGTTACATCCATTGCCCATGACGAGTGAATGTCGCCCGTCACGAAGACGGTGTTCGAGATATCGTTGTCGCGGAGGAAGGTCATCAGCCGCCCGCGCCCGGCAGGATACCCCTGCCATAGGTCCGTGTTGATCATGCCCTTGGTGCCGTCGGGGTTCGTCACGAGGAGGAGCCCGACCATCACTTGGTTCCCGATCACCCTCCACGCCGCGGTGCTGCTACTGAGCTGCTCCTTGAGCCAGGCTTCCTGTTCGGCACTGATGATGTTGTCCGGCAGCGGAGCGTCCAATGGAGCAACGATGGCGGAGAACTGTTCCTCCCGTCCGTCGATGCGGGTGTCCAACATGATGACATCCGCGAGGTCTCCATACTTGAACGAGCGGTAAAGCTTCCGGCCAGGGTTGGTTTCGCTGTCCTCTCGAATGGGGATCCACTCGAAGAACGCTTGTCGAGCCGCGGCCACACGATCCGGCCAAGGGCCTTCGGTCTCGGGGTCGTGGTTCTCCGCGCCGTCCATCCAGGAGTTGTCGGCCGTTTCGTGATCGTCCCACACGACGATGAATGGATGCTGGCGGTGGCATTCCTGCAGATCTGGGTCGCGTCGGTACAGGCTCAACCGAGTTCGATAGTCGTCGAGGGTCACGGTCTCGTTTTCGGGTACGACCGGCCGAACCTGATCCTCGGGGGTGGGGTACTGGCCGTTCGCATACTCGTAGGTGTAGTCGCCCAAGTGAAGGATCGCATCGAGATCGGCGCGCGCTGCCATGTGCCGGTAGGCGTAGAAGTAACCGAAGCCGTAGTTGGAGCAGGAACACACACCGAATCGCAGCTGCTCGGCTTCGTTGCTCTTGGGAGCGAGGCGCGTGCGGCCGATGGGGCTCTGACGGCCTTGAGAAAGGAATCGGTAGAAGTAGTTCCGGCCCCAGACGAGGTCGGTCACGTCGACTTTGACGGTGAAGTCCCGGTCCGGGTCGGCGCGGAGCGTGCCTTGGGCCACGCGCTCCGTGAACGCCTCGTCGAGGGAGACCTCCCACCAGACCGCGAGCGGGTCGTTTGACTCGGGTGGCTCCGCTGGCGCTTCCTCGCTGCTGATGCGGGTCCAGATGATGACGGCTTCCTCGAGCGGGTCGCCGCTCGCGACGCCGTGCTCGAAAAGGGTTTCGGGGCCGAGGGGGCCGTCCCATTCATAGACGGGCAACTCGGGAAGCGGCGGGTCGCTCGACCCACCATCGCTGCTGCAGGCGGTGCTCACGATGAGCGGCGTGAGACCTGCCGCGCCCATCCCTTTGAGGATCTCTCTTCGACTGAAACCCATCTCTTACCCTCTCTTCGAGCGCGCAGACTATTCTCATTCGCTGAAAAGTGCTACCGCTTGTGTGCCAACGGAGGGCCCCATATGACGAAGGCGAAACCCAAGCCCATCATCGATCCGACACGCCGCGATTTCCTGCGAAAGAGTTTCGCTGGGATGGGCTGGATCATGGCCGGCACGACACTGAGTCGATGCTCGAGCGATGGTGACGCTGGCATGACGATGAGTAATCTCGCCAACCTCGGGCCGCTCCAAGACCCCGACGAGAACGGACTACGCCTCCCGGCGGGATTCACCAGCCGCATCGTCGCGCGTTCAGGGATGCCAGTCGGCAGCTCGGACTACGTCTGGCACAACGCACCCGACGGCGGTGCGGTGTTCACGACGGGAGACGGCGGGTGGATCTACGTCTCGAACTCCGAGACCTTTCCGCAACTCGGCGGGGGGGCGAGCGCCCTTCGATTCTCCGCCGACGGCGAGATCGTCGACGCCTACCGCATCCTCTCGGGTACGACGCTCAATTGTGCGGGTGGCGGCACACCGTGGGGAACTTGGCTGTCCTGCGAAGAGACCCCGGTAGGCCTCGTTTGGGAATGCGATCCGCTCGGCGAACGCGACGGCGTTGCGCGGCCGGCGATGGGATCGTTCGAGCACGAAGCTGCAGCGATCGACGAAGCCAATCAGCACGCGTACCTGACCGAAGATGTGGGGGACGGGCGATTCTATCGCTTCGTCTATGACGCACCGGAAGATCTGAGCGCGGGAGAGCTCCAAGTTGCCGAAGTACTCGGTGATGGACCCGAAGGCATGGTCGAGTGGCTCCCGATACCCGACCCAAGCGCAGCAGACGAGGAGACCCGCTACCAAGTTGCGGCGAGCACGGCCTTCGATGGCGGCGAGGGGATCTGGGTTCAGGAAGGCCTCGTCTACTTCGCCACCAAGGGGGACAATCGCGTCTGGACGTACGACACGGCGACATCGATGCTGACGATCCTCTACGACGCGGCCACGTCGAGCACTCCGATTCTGACGGGCGTGGACAATCTCACGGTTACGCCCGCCGGCGACGTCGTGGTGGGCGAGGACGGAGGCGACATGCAGATTGTCTCCGTGACCGCCGAGGGCAGCGTGGTGCCGCTCGTGCAGGTCACGGGCCAGGACGGATCGGAGATCACCGGGCCCGCGTTTGGCCCGTCCTTGCAACGCCTCTACTTCAGCTCGCAACGTGGCCCAGACGGGCCCGACCTCATCGGAATGAGCGGCATCACCTACGAGGTGAGCGGCCCGTTCTTCGTCTGAACGCTCAGCCGAACGCCCGGAGAACCAAGGCAAAGGTGCCAAGCGCCGCGCCGGCCAATGCGGTGCCGTCGACCACATGGGCGCCGAGGTTTCGTCCACGGAGCCAGAGGAGCAGCGGCCAGATGAGCGCGACGATCGCGAGCTGGCCGAGCTCGACGCCTACGTTGAAACCGAACAACGCCCGAACCAGCTCGGCACGCGGCAGCTCCTGTTCGAGGAGGACCCCCGAGAACCCAAGGCCGTGCACGAAGCCGAATAGACACGCGATGACCCAACGCAAGCGGCCTCCTCGGCTCGTGGTAGCAAGGAGCGCGAAGTAGCACGCGGTGAAGAGCGCGATTCCCCAGAATGCAGGAAGACCGCCGAACGCCGCGCTCGCTGCAAAGAGCGCGAGCGCGCCCGCAATGACGAACGCGCCGCTGCGAGCTCGCTCCATGTTCGCGTTCTCCAGTGCGACGATGAGGATCGATGCGGCAATGGTCGCCTCGACGGCCCGAACGTGCGGAACGACGACGCCCAGCGCCGCGGCGGCCAGGGTCACGCTGTGCCCTACCGTGAAACCGGTCACGAGCACCGCTACCTCTCGGAGCCGTTGCGCAACCACAATCAACAGAAGCAGAAACGCGAGATGATCCCAGCCGCTTAGGATGTGTTCGACGCCGAGCCGGACGTAGCCTCCAATGCCTCGCCCGCTCCCGGCTCGTCCATCCGAACCCAGTGATGCGCTCGGCGCCGTGGGCGACAGCACGACGTCGACCGGCTCCTCACCGAGGACCGACGCGAGATGCACGTGGTTGGTGAGGGAGCTGAAGAGCCGGCTCTCGAGGCGCGTCGGGGCGCCGTCACAACGCACGCGCCATTCGGCCCGCAGCCAACCCTGCTCCGCTGGGAGCCGAATCGCGCTGGCCGTCTTTGCCTCACAGGGGCCGGCATCGGTGTGCAACGAAAGCCGCTCCTGCAGATAGGGGAGCACGAGCGAGAGCTCGAAAGGACCCTCGACGGCCTCCGCCACCTCGGGCAGCGAGGTCAGCTCGAGCCAGCGGACCTTGACCTCCGCGATCGCCCCATCATCGACGAGCGTCCACTTCGAGTACGACACGCTCTTCTGATGTGCTTCGGCCGACGCCGGCGGTACGAGGACGGCGAGCAGCGCAACAAGCAGCGCCGCCACTAGTCGAGCTCCACGACGACGTCGGTCCGTTGGCGCGCAAGGTCGAGAAATTCCCGCACTGCCACCTCGCTTCGGTGCCGAAGGTACGCCGCTTCGACGACGTCACGAGCCTCTTCGAACGGAGCGACATCGCCGCCGCGGCGCTCGAGGAGTCGCAGAGCGTAGGACGCCTCGCCCTCGACGACCACGATCCACTGGCC
>JBATLA010000278.1:0-2358 GCA_049669945.1 Polyangiales bacterium
CGGGAGAGTGATACCAAGACTACGGGGTGGGGGTGGGCGGGCGGTGTAACTAAACCAGACCACGCAAGCGGTTCACCCCTTGCGCAACCCCTATCCCGACCTCAGTCCGTGTGCCGCTGACGCTCCCTGAGTCGCGCCTTCTTGCCGCGTAGGCCGCGAAGGTAGTAGAGGCGCGAGCGGCGCACGTGGCCGCGGGCCGCCACCTCGAGCTTCTCGATGCGCGGCGAGTGGAGCGGGAAGATACGCTCAACGCCGACACCGCCGGACACCTTGCGGACCGTGAAGGTTGCCCCGGCCCCGCCGCGGGTCTTGCGAATCACGACGCCCTTGAAGACCTGGACTCGCTCCTTCTCGCCCTCCCGAATGCGGAAGTGGACGTTGAGCGTGTCGCCCACGCGAAATGCGGGACGGTCACGGAGTTGCGACTTCTCAATCGCTTCGATTTCAGGAACGGTTCCACTCATCACTAGGCCTCTTACGAAACGGAGCCCGGAGGTAGCACGGGCTCAAAAGGGGGTCAAATCGGGTTGTTGGCCGGTTATTTCCGAGCGA
Organism: Polyangiales bacterium; assembly: GCA_049669945.1. Taxonomy (GTDB): domain Bacteria; phylum Myxococcota_A; class Polyangia; order Polyangiales; family Houyiibacteriaceae; genus SG8-38. The sequence goes on from JBATLA010000278.1 coordinate 553, forward strand.
AAAGCCGATCCAGCGTGATCGCGACCGCCGCGCGGACCGAGAGGTGGTTGAACTCGGTCGGCCCGTCGATCGGCGCCAGGATGGCGTCACAACGCTGCAAAACACTTGGGCTCAGCCCATGACCAGTACCGAAGAGAAGGAGCGTCGGTCGGTCCTCTTTCTCGAGCTCTCTGACCTCTTCTGCGTATGAGCTCCGATCCGCCCCGCCCTTGGCCGAAGTGGCTACCAAGCGAGGCGTTTCCCCTTCCTGCTGTTCGATCTCGGCGATCGCCTCCTCGATCGAGCGCGCCACGCGAACCAAGGCAATCGCCTCGGTCCGCTCTGGAAAACGCTTAACTCCGGCCCCTGTGGACCAGTGCTCGATGATCTTCTGCACGACTGGACGCTGAGCTTCGATGGGATTCACGACGAAGTAGCCGCGAAGCCCGTAGGTCCGAGAGCTCCGCGCGATGTCGTGGACATCCAGATTGGTCACCGAGGTGGTGACCTCGTCGCCTGCACGGTCGAGGACGGGATGGTGGACGAGTGCGAGGTAGGTCGGGGACACGCGGGGGCCTCTACTGCAGTGTCAGCGCCAGCGCCAGTGTCAGAACCTGAAGCCGGATCCGGTGGGCTGGACCCTTGGAGCTCGCTCCGAGCTGGTTTCCCGCTTGCGGGACTTGAGCTCGCGGCTGGTCGCGTAGAGCGCCCAGATGTGGAACGGGAGGACAATGGCGTTGGGAATCAGAAGCACATAGCCAGGGCCACGGTTGTCGCGGGACATGGCGATGGCGCCACCAATCATGCCTGAGATCCTGAAGGCCGTGTCGACGCTCGTGAAACCAAGGTTGGTGCGCGCGCGTCGAACGGTCATCCACTCGCCTGTCCGTTGCTTGTAGTCGTGGAGCGACTTGCCCGCCGGGACGAGCCAGGCGATGTTCGCCACGGCGCCGGCGAACGAAAGCGACGCGAGAACGAAGCTGGCGTTGCGCCAGTCTTGTCGAGCGTGACCTCGACCGTTGGCGAGCCAGGTCGCGCCAGCCCAGGGCATCAGAAAGACGTTGACCGATGCGATGGACACGGAGAGTCGCGAGGCGCTGAGGCCGTCCTCGTGTTTCTGCTCCCAGGTGCGGTCGTTGCCCTGCGCGCCAGAGGTGCTCGTGAGTGAAAGGAAAGTCAGACAGAAGATGAAGGTGAAGAGGCGGATCGACACGAGCACAGCGATGCTACCACTATCGCAACACGCTAGCGTAGTGCTCGTGCTGTTTGCGGAGGCTCTCGAGAGCCGTTTCGCCGATGAAGGCCTCGAGCTTCTTTCGGATTAAGGGCGCCTTCGCGGTGACCTTGAAGTCGATCTCGTACACGCAGCCGGCGCCTTGTGGGGACAGCGTGATGGTCGAATCGAAGGTGGCGCCGGTTCCGACGATCTTGAGGTGGCCCTTCGCCGTCTTGCGGTCGCCGCTGCTTTGCCACTCTTCCTTTTCGACGAGCACGTTGGTCGGCTTGAAGAGCCTCTTCGCGAAGCCCGGCAGCTCTTGCTCGACCTCGCGCGCAATCCGAATTTTGGTCGTCCCGGCCTCTTCGCTCACCTCGACCTTCACGTCCCTTTCTCCGAGCGCCTCGCAGCGCTTCGTGAGTGCGTCGGGGTTGGTGATCAGTGCAAAGACGGTGTCGGTGTCTTGACGGTACTCGTGGCGGAAGCGGGGCATGAGTTCGGATCTACCGCAGATGACAGTGTCAGCGCCAGTGTCGGCGACAGCGCCAGTGCGCGATTGGCGTCGGGAGGGTTTTGTTACATCCGACCCGCCCACCCCCACCGCGTAGTCC
>JBATLA010000279.1:0-3680 GCA_049669945.1 Polyangiales bacterium
GCCTCGTCCGGGCCGACGATGCGGTACGTCTGCGCGTTCCCGTTTTCGTCTTCGATCGTCACCCAGCTACCGAAGTAGACGCGACCGTCGTCGGGCGGCTTCTCGTCGACGATCGTCAGCGCCTTCAAACGCCGGCCAAGAAACCGCAGGCGTCGATCGATCGCGGCGAGGCGCTGCTTGCTGTACTGATACTCGGCGTTTTCCGAACGGTCGCCCTCGGCAGCGGCGACTTGCACTGCCTTGGCCATCTTGGGGCGGTCGACGTTCCACAGCCGGTCCGCCTCCTCTTCGAAGCGGCGGTATCCTTCCGCCGTGATGTAGCCGGGCTTACCGGAAGTGTCCGGCCGTGTGCGTTGACGTGACATGATCAGACGAGACCGCTTGATACGTGCGCCCTTGCGTAGAGTCAACGCGCTCGACTGTGATAGCTTTGATGCGTCGTGAGCACGGGCATTGGTCAGACCACCGACAGTCGGGAGTTCTTGCAGCAGCGCGTTGCCGCGTTCGGGCTCGCCGTTGCGGTCATCCTTTTGCTCTCGTTGATTGCACGCCTAGGGCTCGGTCTAGGGTTCAGCTACATGGAAAAAGAGGTCGCGCACCCCTCGTTCTGGGCCCACGCCGTCTCGTGGATTCCCGTCACCCTCGTGTGGTTGATCTGTAGAGCTCGACCGCTCCATACGCGCACTATCCAGGCCGTCGAGGGCATCGGCTTGGTGCTCACCAGCATCTGCCTCGTCGTCATGGGCGCGAACCTCCCTGCCGCCGCTGGAGCTGCGACGACGACGGCATACTCGCTCTCGTTCGTGCTGATCGCCCGGGCCGTATTCGTTCCTAGCACCGCGAGACACACTGCTTGGCTCGGCTTCGCGGTGGGGATTCCCCTGGTTGTCGCCGTCTACATGAACTTCCTCGCTGTCGATCTCGAGGTGTGGAACCAGCACGGATTCTTCCGGACGATCACGAACAAGAGCGTACTGGCGAGAAGCCAAACCATTCAGATCGGCATCGCCTGGTCGCTGACTACCTTGCTTGCCGCCTGGGCGACGCGCGTGATCTACGGCCTCCGAAGAGATATCCGCGACGCGAGAAAGCTCGGCCAGTACACCGTCGAGGAGAAGCTCGGAGAGGGTGGCATGGGCAAGGTGTACCGTGCCCAACACGGCATGCTCAAAAGGCCCACTGCGATCAAGCTCCTTAGCCCTGATCGCAACACGCCCGAGGATCTCGATCGCTTTCGGCGCGAAGTCCAGATGACCGCCAAGCTGAAGCACCCAAACACCGTCACGATCTACGACTACGGCCGCACTGATGACGGCACGGTCTACTACGCGATGGAGCTGCTCGACGGGGTGACCCTGGTCGACATCGTGAAGACTGATGGGCCTCTGCCGCCATCGCGCGTCGTTCACATCCTCCGGCAGTGCGCGATGGCGCTTCAGGAGGCCCATGCGATCGGGCTGGTGCATCGCGACATCAAGCCGAACAACATCATGATGACCCAGCAAGGCGGGGTTCACGACGTCACGAAGGTTCTCGACTTCGGGTTGGTCAAGAACGTCGGGCCGAGCACGGATGCCACCAACACGGTGTCCGAGGCGATCATCGGCACACCTCGCTTCATGAGTCCCGAGCAGATCCTCGACCCCCCATCGGTCGATGCGCGCTCTGATCTGTACGCCCTCGGCGCGGTGGGGTACTACTTGCTCACGGGAGATTTCGTGTTCGAAGGAACGAACGCCATCGAAATATGCGCACAGCACTTGAGCTCCGAGCCCGAGCTTCCTTCGCTTCGCGCCGAGTGCGAAGTCGAACCCGAGCTCGAAATGCTCATCATGCAGTGCTTGGAGAAGAAGCGGGAGAACCGCCCACAATCGGCTGCCGAGATCGCCAGCCGTCTCGACGCGTTGTCGCTCGGGCGCTGGTCCCAGCAACAGGCGGCGGATTGGTGGGCGACGGTGGGTCGAGACATCATTTTGATGCGTGACCCAGACCTGAGCCTCGGCAGCCTCGCAACGATTCAAGCCGCGAAGATGGAAACCGAGCCATGATCGCCGCAGCGCAGAGCCAGGATCCCGCGGGGATCGTCGCTGCCATGGCCGCCGGCGACTCCGGCTCCGCGCTCAACGCGTTCTACGCCCAGTACGCGAGCATGGTGCTAGCCCTCCTCATGAAGATGCTCGGCTCTCGTGCTGAGGCTGAGGAGATCTTGCAAGAGGTCTTCGTCGAGCTTTGGAAACGCGCGCCCCAGTACGACCCCGCGCGGGGCAACGTGGTCGCCTGGGTGATCACGGTTGCCCGATGTCGCGCGCTCGATGCCATTCGGGCGCGTTCGCGCCGCTACGGGAACCGGCAATCCGAGTACAGCGAAGGCGACGCCTTGGTCACCGAGGGAGGCCGACCGGACGTGCTCGTGTCCTCGACACGTTGGCACCAGGCGCTGCGCCAGGCGTTTCAACGATTGAGCGCAGAGCAACGTGCGGTGCTCGAGCTTTCCTACTTTCAGGGGATGTCTCACGGACAGATCGCCGACACCCTCGGGCTGCCGGTTGGGACGGTGAAATCGAGGATCCTCGCGGGGATGCGCTCCATGCGCACGCTGCTCCCGGTCATCCACAGGGCGATGAGGGCATGAGCGAAGAGACGGAACGAGCCGAGTTGCTCGCAGCACTCCACGCCGCTGGCGCCGCTTCCGAAGACGATGAAAGGGAGCTCGAGGCGTTGCTGGAAGCCGACCCGAGTCTCGAACAAGTCGTGAAGGACTTCGAAGACTCGATCGCGGCCCTCGCGTCGAGTTTTGAGCCGCTCGAGACATCCCCGAGGACGCTCGGCAAGATCAAGAAGCAGATCGCGCAAGAGAAGGGCGGGGTCCTCGCCCGTCTTCGCGCTTGGTTCTCGAAACCCTGAGCAGCGCTGCTTGCGGGATCGCCGCGCCGTCCCATGTTGTCAATCGCCATGCACTTCAAGAAAGAAAGCGTCATTCGCGCCAGCGCCCAGCGGGTATTCGCGTTCCACGAGGCGCCTGACGCATTCGAGCGCCTACAGCCTCCCTGGCAGAAGACGGAGATCGTGCATCCCCCAGCGTCCCTCGAAGTGGGCACGCGTGTGGTGCTTCGCGTGAAAGTCGGGCCGCTCTGGCAGACCATGGTGGCTGAACACGTCGAGTACGAGCCAGGCGTAATGTTCGCAGACCGCCTCGTCAAAGGCCCCTTCTCGAAATGGCTTCACCGGCACATCGTCACACCGAGAGGCGACAACGAGTGCACCCTCACGGACGACATCGAGTACGAGCTCCCGCTCGGCGTATTGGGGCGTGTGTTCGGTGGACGCTTTGCTCGCAAGAACCTCGAGCGCCTCTTCGAGTACCGTCACCAGGTCACCCGCGAGGCCTGCGAAGGCTAGTTCCCACCGGACCATTTTAATGTCTACTATCCCCCCATGAACTGGCGATACGCCCTCATGCTCCTGCTCGTTTGTACGGCATCGGCATGCAACAAGAGTAGGACGGGCAGAGGGCCGGAAATTGGCGGCGCCGACCGGGGGTGCTTCGTCTACAAGGCGAAGGACAGCGAGTTCAAGTACGTCACGCAGCAGGCCCAGGTGGATTCGGTCTGGCACGAGGCCTGGACGTCGCGTCACGGGAGAACACTCCCGCCGCCACTGACCCCGCCGGACGTCTGGCA
>JBATLA010000280.1:0-2462 GCA_049669945.1 Polyangiales bacterium
TCGATGAGCCAGCCTGCTGCGAGCTTGATCCGGCCGCCCTCCGCAGAGTAGCGAGGCACTTCGCTTGGCGAGGCGACGAGGCCCTCTATTGCGGCCTGCTCCGCGAGGTGATCGGCTTCGGCGGAAGAAACGATCGGGTTCAGGAAGAAGGAGCCCACACTACGCCGATTCGGGTCGTGGGGATCGATGACCATGGACTTCCGACGCCGAAGCTCGAGGACCGCACGGCGGACGTCCGCGAGCGAAGCGCCCGGCGTGACGTGCCTCTCGAGCTCCGGATATCGGATCGCCGCCCCGCCGCCAGGCCTGAGCGCGAAGTCCACCGCGGTGACGATGAAGCGCGCCGGTTCGCGCTTGAAGAGGCTGTTGCGATACGAAAACCCGCATTCTTCGGCCGCGAGGACCTCCTTTGCGAGCGTGTCACGCCCAACGACGTGGACCCGCTCGATGACCTCGGCGATCTCCTGACCATAGGCGCCGACGTTTTGAATCGGAGTCGCGCCCGTGGATCCGGGGATGCCCGTGAGACATTCGACACCGGCCCATCCACGCGACACGGCGTTGTCGACGAGGGTTTCCCAAGGCACGCCGGCACCGACGCGAGCCAGGCCCCCGTCGCGGAGCTCGAGATCGGCGAGCCCCATTTGAATCACCAAGCCATCGTAGCCGGCGTCTGGAACGATGAGGTTCGAGCCTCCGCCGAGGATCGCCACGCGCAGGTTTTCGTTCGCCGCCCAGCGAAGAGCATCGATCAAGGCGGACTCGCTTTGCGCCCGGACGAAATGCTTCGCTGGGCCACCGAGCTCCAAGGTCGTGAGGGGAGCCAATGGGACGTCGCGCTGAATGTCGAGCGTGTTCATCTACACCGGCAGGATGCGCTCGATGCCACCCATGTAGGGCACCAACACCTCAGGCACGTTCACGCTTCCATCGGCCTGCTGGTACTGCTCGAGAATGGCGACGAGCGTCCGGCCGATCGCGAGGCCCGAGCCGTTGAGCGTGTGCAGTAGCCGCGGCTTTCCTTTGGGCTCGGGGCGAAACCGGGCCTTCATACGCCGCGCCTGGAAATCTCCGAACCACGAGCAACTCGAGATCTCCCGGTACGCGTTTTGCGCCGGAAGCCACACCTCGAGGTCGTACGACTTCTGCGCGGCGAAGCCCATGTCGCCGGCGCAGAGCTGTACGACACGGTAGTGGAGGCCGAGCTTTTGCAGGATCGCCTCCGCGTGACCCGTGAGCGCCTGGAGTTGCGCATCGCCTTGGTCCGGATGGCAGAAGCGAACGAGCTCGACCTTGTCGAACTGGTGGACGCGAATCATCCCGCGGGTGTCCTTGCCGTAGCTGCCAGCCTCGCTTCGGAAACAGGCAGTGTAGCCAGTATAGCGAATCGGGAGCTCGGTCTCGGGGATGATCTCGCCGGCATGCATGTTCGTGATGGGGACCTCGGCCGTAGGCACCAAGAATAGATCGTGGCCCTGCGCCTCGGCCTCCGCTTCCCACTCTTCGTCTTTGGCGATGCGAAACGCGTCCTTCGCAAACTTTGGGAGCTGGCTCGTCCCACGCATCGCGCTGTCTTTCACCAGGACTGGCGGCCAGACCTCTTCGTAGCCGTGTTCGGTGGTGTGCACGTCGAGCATGAACTGCATCAGCGCGCGGTTGAGGCGCGAGCCGCTGCCTCGGAGCACGACGAATCTCGAGCCGCTGATCTTTGCGGCGCGTTCGAAATCGAGAATGCCGAGCTTGGTTCCGATCTCCACGTGGTCACGGGCCTCGAAATCAAACGAGGGCTTGTCGCCCCAGACACGCTGCTCGACATTGTCCTGTTCGCTGAGCCCATCCGGGGTGTCCGCGTGCGGCAGGTTCGGAAGATTGAGGAGGATCCCCTCGAGCGCCGCTTCGGTCTCCGCCTGGCGCACTTCAGTCTGCTTGATCTGGTCGCCGAGCACGCGAAGCTCCTCGCGCTTGGCCTGGAACTCGGCGGACTGCTTGTCGGCAACCCGGCTCATGGCCTGGCTGGCCTCGTTGCGCTGCTGGCGGAGTGCATCGACACTGGTGATGACGCTTCGGCGCTCTTCGGCGAGCGATCCGAGTCGGTCGAGCAGCTCCGCATCTGAGAAGCCGCGACGTGCGAGCGCCGCCTTCACATCAGCCAGGTTTTCGCTCACATAGCGCAGGTCCAGCATGAAGCGGGGTCTACAACACGTGGGCAGCGAGCACCAGCCGCACGGTTCTTGGCGCGGCATGGCAAAACCTCCTAAGTTGAGGTGGTGAGCAGCACGGGCAGGGTCGGCCGGATGGGCGTCGTCGGCGACGTTCACTGCGAGTCCGAAACACTCAGTCGAGTGCTCGATGTATTGGAAACGATGAACGTCGACACGACCCTGTGCGTCGGCGACCTCGTCGACGGGCCGGGCGACGCGGACGAGACGCCCATCACGCTCGGGGCGCGCGAGGTCCAGTGC
>JBATLA010000281.1:0-4405 GCA_049669945.1 Polyangiales bacterium
CCCGTGGACGGCTCCCCGCCGCCTCCGCCCCCGCTCGAGCTCCGTAGCTCGGCCCCCGACGAGCTCAGGGCCGCGCTCGATGAGAACGTCGATACCGTCACGGCCGCGCTGCCAGCTGCGGACGTCCCGACGCGAACTCCCCTGCTCCTCGACGTAACGCCGTTGTCGCTTGGGGTCGAGACGGTCGACGGGTACTGCGAGCACATCATTCGCCGCAACTCGGCCATTCCTGCGGGTCAGACCAAGATGTTCACGACCGCGCGGGACGGGCAAGATACGGTCGTGGTCCGCATCTGCCAAGGCGAGGACCGCCACATTCGGGGCAATCAGCTTCTTGGCGAGGTCGTGCTCGAGGGCTTGCGTCCCGCGACTCGGGGCAAGGTTCAAATCGCGGTTCGATTCATGATCGACGCGGACGGCACGCTTCAGGTGCGGGCCCAAGACGTCGGCACGGGCCAGCAGCAGCAGATCGCGATCAAGCTGATCGGCGAGCTACCCGAGCAAGAGATCGAGCACCTCCGCGAGCGTCACGAGGCGAAGCTCGGGAGCTAGGCGATGTCGAACCCAGACGAAGCCATCGACTACTACCAGCTTCTCGGCATCATTCGAACGGCGACGTCCGACCAAATCCGTTCCGCGTTCCATCGATTCGCGCGCGACCACCACCCAGACAACTTCATCGGCTCAGCGGAAGAGACTGAGCGCCACACCATGCTCTACCAGCAGGCGAGTGAGGCGTATCGCGTGCTTCTCGACTCGACGAAGCGGCAGCTCTACGACGAGGGTCTGGTCAAAGGCCAGACTCGCTATCGCGACGACCGTTTGCGCGAAACGCGCCGGTCGATGCGGCCCCCGGGCGGGGTGATGCTCCGGTCGAGCAAGGCTCGGGCGTTCTTCACGCGCGCCCACCGCGCCATCAAGGCCGAGGACTGGCCGCAGGCCAAGCTGAACCTCAAGATGGCCATCCAGCACGAGCCCGACAACGACGAGCTGCAGCGCAAGCTCGAAGAAGTTCTCGAGCGGATGAAGTAGCGTAAGTGTAGTAGCCCGGAGGCGTTTACGGGCTATGGTAGCGGCGACATGGGACGAACAGCGACGATAGAGCGTCGAACCAAAGAGACCGACATCCGCGTGGTGCTCGATCTCGATGGCAGCGGTCAATACCAAGTGGAAACCCCGATCGGGTTTCTCACGCACATGGTGGAGCAGCTCGCCAAGCACGGTCTGTTCGACCTCAGGGTTACGGCCGAGGGCGACACGCACATCGACGGCCACCACACCACCGAGGACCTCGCTATCGCGCTGGGTCAGGCGTTCGCAGCAGCGCTTGGCGACAAGGTTGGGATCCGCCGATACGGCTTTGCCACGCTTCCGATGGACGAGGCGTGCGTCACCTGCGCGCTCGATCTCTCGGGCCGCCCCTACTTCGTGTGGGCGATGGAACTTCCGAAGGCCAAGGTCGGCGACTTCGACTCGGAGCTTGCCGAGGTGTTCTTCGAGGGCTTCGCGCGCGGCAGCCAGTGCAACCTGCACATGCGCCAAGAGGCGGGCGACAATCTCCACCACATCATCGAGATCAGCTTCAAGGCTTTCGCGCGCTCGCTGCGTGAAGCGACCGAGGTGGACCCGCGGGTCGTCGGCGTCCCGTCGACCAAGGGTACGTTGAACGAATGAGCGGTGGACGGGTTGCGATCGTCGATCTGGGCCTCGGGAATCTGCACAGCGTGGCCAAGGCGTTCGAGCGCGCCGGTGCCAAGGCCGAGCTGAGCGCGGATCCCAGCGTGCTCCTTCGCGCCGACCGTCTGGTGATGCCGGGGCAGGGCGCCTTCAAGGAATGTGCACACGCGCTTTGTGGGGAGGTCGGCGACGCGGTCCGCGAATGGATTGACAGCGGACGTCCCTACCTTGGTATCTGTCTCGGCATGCAAGCATTGTTCGAGTCGAGTGAGGAGGCTCCGGGCGAAAAGGGTCTCGGGATCTTCGAGGGCACGGTTCAACGCTTCGCTCGCGACCTCTCGGACACGGACGGCAACCCACTGAAGGTGCCGCACATCGGTTGGAACCAAATCGAAAGCAGGCACCCGGTCTTCGAGAACGGTGAATGGTACTACTTCGTGCACAGCTACTACTGCGTGCCGAGCGACGAGAGCCTCATTGTGGCAACGACCGACTATGGCGGCCCGTTCTGTTCGGCCATCGCGCGCGACAACGTTCTGGCGTGCCAGTTCCACCCCGAGAAGAGTCAGCACGCCGGCGCACGTGTCATCAGCCATTTCCTAGGAGACATTTCGTGGAGTTGATTCCAGCGATCGATTTGCTCGACGGCAAAGTCGTGCGCCTGCACCAAGGTAAGTACGACGAGGTCACGATCTACGACGACGATCCGGTCTCGATGGCGAGGCGTTTCGAGGAGCAGGGCGCCAAGCGTTTGCATGTCGTCGACTTGGAGGGGGCGCGCAGCGGTGCGCCAGCCCACGTTCAGGTCATTCGTGGCATCCTTCGTGAAACCAGGCTGCAGGTACAGATTGGTGGAGGCGTTCGCAACGAAGAGGTCGCGTCGCAGTGGATGGACGCAGGCGCCGCCCGAGTCGTCCTTGGAACGGTGGTGATCAAGGCACCGGACGTCGCGCGCGCGATTTGCGAGCGGTATCCCCGCGGGGTCGTGATGGCGCTCGACGCGCGCGATGGCAAGATCGCCGTCGAGGGTTGGCAGGAGCAAAGCGAGCAGGACGTCACCGAGCTCGCCAAGGAAGTCGACCGCTGGAACATCGGCGCGATTCTCTTCACCAACATCCATCGTGATGGGACGCGCGAAGGACCGGATGTCGAGGCGACTGCAGCGCTTCAGGCCCAGGTCGGAACGACGGTCATCGCCTCCGGTGGTATCGGCGCGCTCGACCATCTCAGGGCGTTGGCGACCGCCGGAGTTCGCGCGACGGTCTGCGGGCGCGCGCTCTATTCCGGTGCGTTTACGTTGTCGGAAGCGTTCGCGGCGCTAGAAGAGGCTTGATGCTGGCCAAGCGAATCATCCCCTGTCTCGACGTGAAAGACGGGCGCGTGGTGAAGGGCATCAATTTCGTCGGGCTCCGCGACGCGGGCGACCCGGTCGAGTCTGCGCAGCGCTACAGCAGGGGCGGCGCCGATGAGATTACCTTCCTCGACATCACGGCGTCGCACGAGAACCGTCGCACCCTGTTCGACTTGGTCGACCGGACGGCCTCGACCGTGGCAGTGCCGCTTACTGTCGGCGGCGGCGTCCGCGAACGTCGGGACGTGAGCGAGTTACTACACGCCGGGGCTGACAAAGTGTCGATCAACAGCGCCGCGGTGGCGAACCCGACCTTCGTGCGGGAGGTGTCTGAGGCGTATGGCGCCCAGGCGATCGTCGTGGCCATCGACGCCAAGAGCGTGCCGGGCCAAAAGGGGAAGTGGACGGTCTATACCCATGGCGGTCGACGCGACACCGGGCTCGACGCGATCGCCTGGGCCAAGCAGATGGCGGAATACGGCGCCGGGGAAATTCTACTGACCAGCATGGACCGTGACGGGACACAGGACGGATACGATCTCGTGTTAACTCGCGCAGTTGTGGACGCAATCTCGATTCCAGTTGTAGCTTCCGGAGGTGTAGGGACACTCGCGCACGTGCGCGAAGGCCTTACCGGGGGAGGGGCGGATGCAGCGCTTGCGGCTTCTATCTTTCACGACGGCCACTACACTGTGGCCCAAGTCAAAGAGTACTTGCTCGACCAAGGGGTGTGCGTGCGTCCACCGGAGCAAGACTGAGGGGGAGCGATGAGCAGAGACGTGGGGGTCGGCCAACTGGTGGATGAGCTGGAGGAGCGCGGCGACCGCCTCCCGTTCGAGATCGGCGCCTTCGTGGCGCTCGAGGCCTGCGAGGGGCTTCTCAACGAGTCGGTCAAGCTCGAGCCGGACGACGTTCGCGTCACCTTGGAAGGCTCGGTGCTGGTCGCCGACTCCGCGGCGTCAGCCGATCCCGACGAAGCCGCGCGTTCACTGGTGTCGGTCTTGGCTCGGCTCCTGGTTGCTGCGGGGCCCGGGGTTCCGCCGTATCTGTTGCAGCTCGTCAAGGACAGCACGACTGGCCAGACGCCCAGGGGCCTCCGCGACTTGCACGACGCGATCGAAGCGTCCCTGATTCCAATCAATCGAGGCGCGTCCCGCCGGGTGCTCGCGCGCCTGGTTCGAGAGAGCGACCGCCCGCCCGCACCGGAGGCCCTGCAGGTCGATCCGCATGAGCTCGACGCCGAGCTCGACGAGCTACTTCGCGATCCCGTCCTTCGAACACTGGACGAGCCCATTACGGAGCGGATTCGGCTCCCCAGGGGTGTTCGGGAGGACAAGGGCGGCGACGCGGTCAGTGACACCGACGCTAGCACTAGCT
>JBATLA010000282.1:0-1844 GCA_049669945.1 Polyangiales bacterium
AGGTGGCCTCGAGCAACGGGAGGCGTTCGGCCGCAGTCCACATCGCTGAGCCATCGGCAATGAAACGCGTTGCGCGGCCAGCCGCCGCGAGCTCGTTCAACCACCCCAGCCACTCGCCCGTGATCGCCTCTTCGTTCGTGACGCAATGGTGAAGCAGAAGCGCATCGTGCATCTCCTCGGCGTCCCGCGGCTCGGGCCACGCTTCACTTCGAACCCGATCGATCGCCGCGCCGTCGAGCGCACCGAGGTTCGACGCGCGCGTCGGGTCGAGCCATCTACGAGACATGACGGCGTGGGTTCGCCGCTCCTCGAGCGGCGCGTCGTCGAGGAAGGCGTAGGGCTTGGCGCTGAGGATTTCCTGGGCGAGCGGGGAGGGCTCGGTCAGGTCGCGGGCAATGAGGTTGAGATCGCCGTCTCGCATGCGGGCGAGCAGCGCCTCGAGGCCTTCGATGTCCATCGCTTCGTGAAGGCAGTCTTCGATCGTTTGCTGGACGAGCGGGTGGTCAGGGACCTCGCGGTCGCCGGCCACGTTCTCGAGGCAGGCGACTTGATCCGGGAAGCAGAGTGCCAGGAGATCGTCGGCCTGCATGCGCTGGAACGGAGGAGGCACCTTCTTCCCACCCCGGAAGCGAAGGAGCGCGAGCGCTCGGGTCGCATTCCATCGCCATCGGGTCTGAAACATTGGCGCATCGAGCATCGCTTGCACGAGGACATCGCGGACGTTCTCGGGGCGCAAGAACTGGAACACATCTTCGAGCGGAAAGCTGTGGGTCGGTCCGAGCGAGAGAACGATCGCGTCTTCGGTGGCCGCCGCTTGAAGCTCGACGTTGAAGCTTCGGCAGAAGCGTTTCCGGAGCGAGAGCCCCCAACCGCGATTGATGCGGCTGCCGAAGGGCGCGTGAAGAACGAGATGCATCGCGCCCGTCTCGTCGAAGAAGCGCTCGAGCACGACCGTGTCGCGCGTCGGCATGGCGCTCAGCGCGATGCGTGCCGCTACGAGGTACTCGGCGAGTTGCCTCGCAGCTAGCTCGCCGATCGCAGTCTCGGTCTGGAGCCACGCCATGACGTTGGCTAAGTCGTGGTGTCGCGCCTCGATGCCTTGGCGGATCGCGTTGACCGACTCCGAGAGAAGGTCGGCGCGCGCGGGCGCCTCGCCGAGCCAAAACGGCAAGGTCGCGGGTTTGCCCTTGGCATCTGCGACACGGACCACACCCTGCTGAACACCGAGGATCTGGTACGAGTGGTTGCCAAGCTGGAAGATGTCGCCGGCCGCGCTCTCGAGCGCCAAGTCCTCGTTCACGGTACCGACGCGAAGGCCTTCCGGCTCGAGCCGAACTTCGTAGTCGAAGTTGTCCGGGATCGCTCCGCCATTCGTGATCGCGGTGAGCCGGGCGCTTCTTCGCGGACGGACGCGGTGATTGACCTCGTCGCGGTGGAGGTATGCGCCTCGCCGCCCTCGGCTCGTGGCGAAGCCTTCGGACAGTACCCCGAGGACTTCGTTGAACGTGTTCTCGCGCAGATTGCGATAAGGCCACGCGCGCCTGATCCACCCGAGTAGCTCCTCCTCGCCCCATTCCCCTTGGGCGGCAGCCGAGGCAACGATCTGCTGGGCGAGGATGTCGGTCGAGCCCTCGGGGATTCGAATGCGATCGAGCTCGCCGCGCAGGACGCAACGCATCAATGCTGCGCATTCGACGAGGTCGTCTCGACTCAACGGGAAGAGCCGGCCCTTCGGCGTGCCGCCGTGCCAGTGGCCGGAACGACCGACGCGCTGGAGGAACGTGGCCACCGAATGCGGCGAGCCGAGCTGGCATACCAGGTCCACGTCGCCGACGTCGATGCCG
>JBATLA010000283.1:0-21305 GCA_049669945.1 Polyangiales bacterium
GCTCCGACCGGGCGCACGCGCCGAGATCGACAAGCTCGAGCAGCGCGGCTACGAGCTCGCGATCCTCAGCGGTGACGCCCAGGCGCGCGTGACGGCCCTCGGCGCAAGCCTCGGCATGCCCGAAGACATCTGCATCGGCGGCAGTAGCCCTGAACAGAAGGCCCAATACATACGCACGCACGAACCGGCACGGACTTTGCTGGTGGGCGATGGCTTGAACGACCAAGTGGCGATGAGAGAAGCGGCTTGTTCGGGCACCCCAGCAGTAGATCGACCGTTTATGGCCTCGCGATGTGACTTCTACTTCGTGTCCCCGGGCTTGCACCCGGTGGCGCAAGTTCTGCGCGCCTCCGATTCGTTGGCGCATGTGGTGCGCCGCATCCTCGCTTTTGCAATCACGTACAATTTGGTCGCGGTATCACTGGCGATGGCAGGATTGATGAAGCCATGGGTCGCGGCTGTGCTAATGCCGCTCAGCTCACTCATCACGCTCGCGTACACCGTGATGATGCTTTCGAGAAACAGGCTCCCATGGAGATCTTGATCTTACTGATTTTCGTTTGCGTGTTATTGGTTGGCGTCGCCGTGGCGTTCTTCGCGTGGACCGTGCGGCAAGGCACCTTTGATCAGGCCGATCGCCTTGCTTTGCTGCCGCTTGACGAAGAAAAGCCGGTGACCCCAACGACGGAGAGGGAAGAGGACGAGTAATGGAAACTCAGCGGATCGTTTACAACGACAAAGTCGTCCGCCAGTTCATCTGGGCGTCGGTGCTGTTTGGCATCGTCGGCATGCTGGTCGGCATCATCATCGCCCTCCAGTTTGCATTCTGGCCGGCCAACTTGCCACCGATCTTGTCGTTCGGGCGTCTGCGACCGTTGCACACCAACGCTGTGATATTCGCGTTCGTCGGCAACATGCTTTTCGCGGGTATTTACTACTCGACGCAGCGTTTGGTGAAGGCGCGTTTAGCCTCGGACATCTTATCCGCAATTCACTTCTGGGGTTGGCAGCTCATCATCGTCGGCGCCGCGATCAGCCTTCCGCTCGGGTTCACCACCGGCAAGGAGTACGCCGAGCTCGAGTGGCCGATCGACATCTCGATTGCCCTGATCTGGGTCGTCTTCGCGGTGAACTTCTTCTGGACGCTCGGCAAACGCAGAGAGAAGCACCTCTACGTCGCCATCTGGTTCTACATCGCGACGATCATCACCGTGGCGGTGCTCCACATCGTCAACAGCTTCGAGATCCCCGTCGGCCCGATGAAGAGCTACTCGGTCTTCGCAGGCGTTCAAGACGCGTTGGTCCAGTGGTGGTACGGCCACAACGCAGTCGCCTTCTTCCTGACGACGCCGATTCTCGGCATCATGTACTACTTCCTGCCCAAGGCGGCCGAGCGACCCGTCTTCTCGTATCGATTGTCGATCGTTCACTTCTGGGGCCTGGTCTTCCTTTACATCTGGGCGGGCCCTCACCATCTGCTCTACACGGCACTCCCCGACTGGGCCCAGAGCCTCGGCATGGTGTTCAGCTTGATGCTTTGGGCGCCGAGCTGGGGCGGCATGCTCAATGGCCTGCTCACGCTGCGAGGGGCCTGGGACAAGCTCCGCACTGATCCCGTTTTGAAGTTCTTCGCGGCCGGCGTGACCTTCTACGGCATGAGCACGTTCGAAGGCCCGATGCTCTCGATCAAGAGCGTCAGCGGCCTCGCACACTACACGGACTGGATCATCGGTCACGTGCACAGCGGCGCCTTGGGTTGGAACGGCCTGATGGCCGCCGGCATGTTCTACTGGCTCATTCCGAGGCTCTACGGGACGAAGCTTCACTCTCGCGGTGCGGCGAACTTCCACTTCTGGATCGCGACCGTAGGCATTCTGATCTACGCGATCTCGATGTGGGTCGCGGGGATCACGCAGGGCCTGATGTGGCGCGCTGTGAGCGAGACTGGCGGACTTCTCTACCCGAACTTCGTCGAGACCTACCTCGCGATTCGACCGATGTACTGGGCACGCCTCATCTCGGGCCTCCTGTACTTCGCCGGCATCGTCCTGATGGCCTGGAACCTCATCGCAACCGCGCGCACTGGCGCCGCGGTCGACGGCGAGATCGAGGTTGCGGTCGTCACCGAGCCCCGAGAGCGGGTCGTCCCCTGGTGGCAGTTGCTCTTCGGTCAGCCCGTGATGGCTGCGATCATCGTGATGGGACTCCTCTTCGGAATGGCGATGTTCGACGGCTTGATGAGCACGGTCCTCGCACTCGCGGCCCTCATGTGGGGTGTCGCAGCGATTGCGATTGCAATGCGCAACCGTGGAAGCGGCTTGGCTTGGCACAGCGTGCTCGAGGGCCGCGCGGGCGTCTTCACGGTCCTCGTGACGATCGGCATCCTCGTCGGCGGCGTCGCCGAGATCATTCCGATGGTCATTGCGATGCCCGAGTCGATTCGAAACACCAAGAACGTTCCGTACACGCCGCTCGAGCTGGAAGGACGCGACGTCTTCCTCAGCGAGGGTTGCTACACCTGCCACTCGCAGATGATTCGGCCGTTCACCTGGGAGACTGCGCGCTACGGCGAGGTCTCGACGCTGGACGACTCGATCTTCGACCATCCGTTCCAGTGGGGCTCCCGCCGCATCGGTCCGGACCTGGCGCGCGTCGGCGGCAAGTACGCGGACGTGTGGCACTACAAGCACATGATCGACCCACGCGAGATCTCGCCGGGCTCGAACATGCCGCCCTACCCGCACCTGGCGTCGTGGACGGTCGACTTCAGCGGCACCGCGGACAAGATGCGCGCGATGAGAAGCGTCGGCGTGCCTTATAAGCCGGAGCAGATCCAAACGGCTGAGCAGAACGCACAGGCGGCTGCATCTGCCATTGCGAACGGCCTGGCCAAGGAAGCCGGGGTGAAGGTCTGCGAATCAGAAGGCGAGGGCTGCGAGCTCGTCGTGAACAGCCGCCTCGTCGCGCTAATCGCGTATCTGCAACGGCTGGGCAAGGTGCCCGAGGGCGAGGCGCTCGCGACAGCCACCGAGGAGACCGGACAATGAGCCGTTTCGCGTCCGAGTTCTTCGCGCAAAGCCCCGCTTTGCTCTACCCAGTCATCGCGCTGGTTCTGTTTTTCACTGTGTTTCTGGTCGTCATCGTTCGCGTGATGCGAATGAGCGCATCCGAGGTGGATCACAACGCACGCATTCCCCTCGAAGAAGAGTTGGAGGTACCCCATGACTGAGGGCAAGCGAACCGATGAAATCCAAGGCGAAATCCTCCACGTCTATGACGACATCGAGGAAGCCGACAACAACCTCCCGACGTGGTGGCTGCTGACGTTCTACGGCGCAGTTGCGTTCGGTCTCGTGTACTGGTTCTACTATCACGAGTACGGCATCGGAAAGCTGCCGCCCGAGGTGTATGCGGAGCAGATGGCGGTTGCCGCGGCTGAACGCACCATCGTCACGGACGAGTCGCTCGAGGCATTGGCACTTGATGAAGGGGCGGTTGCCGAAGGCAAGAAGATCTTCACCACACAGTGTTACGCGTGCCACGACCAGGGACAGGGCCGCGTGGGTCTCGGCTCGAACCTCACCGATGAGTACTGGGTCCACGGCGGAGCGCCGACCGACATTCACGCCACAGTCACCAACGGCGTGCCCGAAAAGGGTATGACTCCTTGGGGAGCGATCCTCGGTGAAGCGGGCGTGAGCAACGTGACCGCGTACGTCTTGACCATGCGGAATACGAAGCTCGAGGGGGGCAAGCCCGTCGAAGAGAACGCCGTGGTTTGGGCGCCCGACGGCGATCTTGTCGAATAGGCTGCTGGCCCTAAGAGGGGCACCATGAGTACGAAGCTGCCAGTCGTAGTAGAACCCGCGAGCTCTCTTCGATCGGATGGCAGTCGCAACTACGTACACCCCGCCGATGTAAAGGGCCGCTTCACGCGGCTCCGTTACATCATCTTCGCTGCGCTCATCGCGATTTACGTTGGGTTGCCTTTCGTCAAAGTCGGCGGGCACCCGGCGGTGTTCATGGACATCGTGAACCGCCGCTTCTACTTGTTCGGCTCGGTGTTCAACGCGCAGGACTTCTGGCTGATGTTCTTCCTGTTGAGCGGCGTCGGCCTCACTTTGTTGATCGTCACCGCGATCAAGGGCCGGCTCTGGTGCGGCTACGCGTGTCCGCAAACCGTGTTCCTCGAAGGCGTGTTCCGGCGCGTCGAGCGTTTGATCGAGGGACCGCGCGCGCAGCGTCTCCGAAGGAACGCGGCAGGCATGACGTTCGACAAGATCTGGCGCAAGACACTGAAGCACGCGATCTTCATCGTCCTCGCGCTGCTGCTATCGCACGTCTTCATCAGCTACTTCGTCTCACTGCCTTCGGTCGTCGACATGGTGCAGCGGAGCCCGGCCGAGCACCCGACCGCATTCACCTGGGTCGTCGTGATGTCGGGCATCCTCTGGTTCAACTTCGCTTGGTTCCGGGAGCAGCTCTGCCTGATCATATGCCCCTACGGCCGTCTTCAGTCCGCAATGACCGACCGCGACACGATGGTGATCGGCTACGACTTCAATAGAGGCGAGCCACGCGGCAAGGCCAGCGACCCGAGCAACGGCGATTGCGTCGACTGCAAGCGCTGCATTGTCGTCTGCCCGACCGGCATCGACATCCGGAACGGCCTTCAAATGGAGTGCATCGGCTGCGCGGCGTGCGTTGACGCGTGCGACGAAATCATGACCAAGGTCGGCCGAGACGAGGGCCTGATTCGCTACGACTCGCTCAATGGCCTCGAGGGCAAGTCCAAGCACTTCGGCCGACCGCGCTTGTTCTTCTACGGCGGCATCGCCAGCCTGTGGCTCCTCGGGGCGGTGCTGGCGTTTGCCCAGAGCTCCCAGTTCGAGACGAACGTCCTTCGGCTGCAAGGCGCACCCTTCTCGGTCATCGACGGGAAGGTGCGGAACACCGTGCGCGTACACCTCGTCAACAAGACCTCCTCCAAGCAGACGTTCGTCGTCGAGCCTGAAACCGAAAGCGGCATCGAGTACATCATTCCGCAGACGCGCATCGAGCTCGAGTCGCTCGGCAGCACCTATCTCCCGATCCTCGCCCAGTTGCCGGCCGAGCAGATGAAGCCGGGCATAAAACTGCGGCTCTCGATCTCGATGGAGGGCAACGAGGGCAGCAAGGGCACTCGCCTCGTAGAGGCCCCGTTCGTCGGGCCAGGCTCCTGACGGACCGAGCTCGTTACGGCACGGACATCACGATCGCGCCGCTCTTGTGCACGAGCTCGTGAGACACGCTGCCAAGCAGTGTCCGCGCGACGGCGCCCTTCCCGGTGGTCCCGCAGATGATGAGCGGGGCGTCGATCTCCTTGGCCATCGCAACGATGGCATCCGCAGGCGCGCCGGTCAGAGCGTGACACTGCAGCGTCAGGTCGTCGGACTTGACGGTGCCCGCCGTCCTCATCTCGAGCAGCTGGCGGAGGTCGTCGACCGCCTTGCCCGTGGCGTCGGAAGCGGAGTCGTCCGCGTCGAGGACCGTGACGACGTGCACTTCCGCACCGAGCTGCCGCCCCATGAACACCGCGAGCTCGAAGGCACGCCGCGCGGGGTCCGAGAAATCGTAGGCGACGACCAAACGTGGGATCAATGACACTGGCTACTCTCCGTCCTTTGGCTTGTTTTCACAGCGGCCACGCACGACCAATACGGGGCACGGCGCATGTCGCACGACCCGCTCCGCGACGCTGCCGAGGAACGCCCGAGACAGGCCGCTTCGACCGTGCGAGCCGAGGATGACGAGATCGACCTCTTCGTCTTCGGCAATCTCGATGAGGGCCCGGCCCGGCGACGGGTGCTGCACGACGCTCAGCTCGACCTCCGGGACGCCCTGAAGCAGCTCGGCGGTCTTGCCCGTCAGTGTTTCACGAATGGCTTCCTCGATCTCAACCCGGATGCTGCGCTCGAGGAGGTCCGGCCGGGACCAGACCACCGGAGGAACGTTGGGGGTCGGATCGAAGATGTGGGTCACCAGCACTCGCGACTTGAACGTCCTCGCGTAGAGAGACGCGGCGCGCAATGCCTCGTCCGAGATGTCGGAAAAGTCGGTGCCGACGAGAATGGTTCGAGGTTGGTCCATATGCACCCCTGTTTGCTATCAAGCTCCGTGCCAACCTGCTTCCAGGCATTCGCGGCAAAGCATAGCGAAAAACACGAATGTTCTGCGAAAGATTCCAGCGCCGCGCATAAGTTGCGTGTCCCGGAAAGCGAAATGCTGCTAAGTCTTTGGCGCATTCCTTGCAGCGCATCCGTGCTGAAGGTGACGAACGGGAGGAAACCATGAGCGAAGAACCGTTGATGCCCTCCGAAGTGCGACGGAAGGTATTGAGTCAGCACCGAGAGATCGAACAGATGCTCTCTGAGTTGGAGGCTGGCGTGGCGCACCTCGGCGATGGCAAAGTCGATGCGGAGCAGGTCAAGCGGGCCGCCTATGCGCTTCGGGGGATCCTGGAGTTGCACATGAACTTCGAGGAGGCCCACATGGCGCCCGCGATCAACGATGCGGACGGCTTCGGCCCGGAACGAGTTCGCCATCTCAACGCGGAGCACGCGGAGCAACGCCGGGAGCTCGACCGCCTGGTCGACCAGATTCGAGAGGCCAGCTCCCCTGTCGACTTGACCGCAAGCGTGGTGAAGCTCGCGGAAATGCTTCGCAAAGACATCGAAGAAGAGGAGCGAGAATACGTCAACGAAAAGCTCCTCCACGACCACATCATGCCCAGCGACACGTTCGGCGGTTAGCAAAAGCCGCGACTTCAGACGACGAAGGACTCGACATGCAGATCAATCAGATCCTCGTACCTACGGATTTCTCTGAGAACGCCCAGCACGCCGTCGACTACGCCATCGAGCTGGCCAAGCACTGCTCGGCCAAGCTCCACCTCCTCCACACGCCGGTGGTCCCGACCTACCTCTTGATGGACTTGAGCTACAGCCCTGGCCCCGAGGCGGTCACCCGGATCCTCAACGATTCGCAGGAGGCGCTCGACGCGCAGGCCAAGCAGATCGCCGAGTCCGGGGTGGAGCACTTCACGGCCATCCGCGAGGGCACCGTGCACGAGGTGATTCGTGACTACGCGAAAGAGCACGACGTCGACCTGGTCGTGGTCGGAACGCACGGCCGCACCGGCGTCTCGAAGCTCATGTACGGAAGCGTCACCGAGCGCGTCATCAAGACGGTGCACACCCCGATCATCATCGTGCCACCGGGTGGTCACGAGAAGCTGCCGACCTCCATCGTCGTTTCCTACGACTTCTCGGGTCCGGCCCAACGAGCCGCCGAGGTTGCACGCGCCATTCACAACGTGGTCGGAGGGCCGCTTCACCTCGTGCACAGCTACCTCGATGTGTGGGGCGAGTACACGGACCGCGGGGCTGTCGTCGGGGAAGCCGCCGAGAAGCGGAGGGAGGCCCTTCATATCGGCTTGCAAGAGATGCTCGAGTCGGATGCCAAAGAGCTATTCTCGGTTGGCCCGCCGGGTGTGGAGACCCATCTGGTGACGGGCGACCCTGCGGAGGGCATCCTCCAGGTCGCCAACGACGTAGGCGCCGCGCTGATCTGCGCCGGAACCACCGGCAAAAGCGGCATCGAGCGGCTTCTCATCGGAAGTGTCGCGCGTCGGCTGCTCCACGACAGTCGAGTCCCGCTACTGCTGACGCATGACGACGCCCCGTCTTGAATGAGCCCGCGGAGAGCGCATGATAGGGGCGAGATGGTCGGGCGGGTCATTGGACTGGGGTTGATGATTGCGCTGTCGGGCGGCTGCGAATGCGGTTCGAAGGAGCCCGCCCACGAAGCCGAATTACCCAAAGGTTTCGATGAGGTGATGCAGGAACATGCCGGCCTGTCCGTCGCCGCGCGCAACGCGCTGATTCGAGGCGAGCTCGAGGTCGCCCAGCAAGCCATGCGAAAGCTGGCATTCTTCATGGAGCACGTCCCAACCCCCGAGAAGGGCCAGGAGTACGCACGAATCACGCGCGAGCTCGTCGAGCAGGTGCGCCAAGCGAGCGACCTCGAGGAGGCGTGCATGGGCTTCGCCCGCCTGTCATATGCGTGCGGGCAATGCCACCACGGGCTCGACCGAGGGCCTCCCATCAAACTCGAGCCGACACCGGAAGGCGAGGACTTGAAGACCCACATGAGACGCCACTACTTCGCGATCGAGCGCATGTGGGAAGCCCTGCTCGCCGACTCGACGGCCGAGTTCCAGAGCGCTGCGGACCTCCTCGCAGAGGCTCCGCTCCACGGGCCACAGGATCCGGACCAAGAGAGCCACAAGGGTGTGACGCGCCTCGCGTACGAAGTGCACGACCTGGCGTTTGCCGCCGCGGTCGAAGGTAAGGTGGGCGAGGATGAATACATCCCCAAGCCCGGCGAGCCGGTCGAGGACGACCCAACGACCTGGGGCCAGGCCGAGATTTTCGGCAGGCTGCTTTCCGCCTGCAACCAGTGCCACACGATGCTCGAAGTCACCCCGGCGTTGACGGCGGACGAGCGCCGAAAGGCAGCCCAATGAGCCAGCTGTTTCGCTCGTTTGTTCTCGGCTTCGTCGGCGTCTGCTTGGCAGGCGTTGTGGGAGGCTGCGCGAGCGGCCGGGTTCGCGGTGCCCAAGGCACCGAAATGGGAATGGCGCAGGAGTACGAACCCGAGAAGAAGGCAGACCCGCCGATTTCCAATGTCGATCGGACCTCTGGACCGCTTACGCTGCCGAACCCGCCCCCTGTCCTCGAGGTCGACTTGGAGCGACGGCGGAAGCCGCCCCCCGGCGAGCTGGAGCCCGAACCTGAGCCACAACCCAAGACCACGAAATAAGCACACTCCATGTCAAAGCTCTGTACCGCAGAACAAGCGGTCAACCACGTCAACTCGAATCAGCGCGTCTTCCTACACGGCGGCGCCGCCACGCCCCTCGCACTCGTAAAAGCGCTGGTCGGCGAAGCCAGCAGGCTCCGCGACGTCGAGCTGATTCACCTGCACACCTCGGGAGACGCGGAGTACGCGAAGCCGGAGTACGCGCACTCGTTTCGGGTCGCGAACCTCTTCGTCGGGCACAACATGCGCCGTCAGCTCGACGGCGACCGGGTCGACTATCTTCCGTGCTTCCTGTCCGAGATCCCGGCTTTGTTCCGATCCGGCCGGCGCGCCCTCGACGTCGCGATGGTGCAGGTGTCCCCCCCGGACAAGCGCGGCTACTGCAGTCTCGGAGTGTCGGTCGACGTCGCGCGAGCCGCGGTCGACTCGGCGAAGATCGTCATCGCGCAGGTCAATCGGCACATGCCGCGTGTCCACGGCGACGGCTTCGTTCACATCGACGAGCTCGACTGGCTGGTCGAGCATGACGAGCCGCTACCTGAAAGTCCGCCGGCCCCCCCGAGCGAGGAGGAGGAAGCCATCGGCCATCACGCGGCCGCGCTCATCGAAGACGGGGCGACGCTACAAATGGGCATCGGTGCGGTGCCGGACGCCGTCCTAGCGGCGCTGAAAAGCCACCGCCATCTCGGCGTGCATACCGAAATGTGGTCAGACGGGCTCCTGCCCCTCCTCGAGTGCGGCGCCGTCGACAACAGCCTCAAGACGGTCCACCCGGGCCGGACTATCTCCGGCTTCGTCGTTGGCACTAGGCGCGTCTACGACTTCATCGACGACAACCCGTCGGTCGCGCAATACGACATCGGCTACGTCAACCGCGTGTCCGTGATCAACCGAAATCCCAAGGTGACGGCGATCAACTCGGCCATCGAAGTCGATCTCACCGGTCAGGTCTGCGCCGACTCGATCGGTCACCGCGTGGTCTCCGGGGTCGGTGGGCAGATGGATTTCATCCGCGGGGCCATGACCTCGGAAGGGGGTAAGCCCATCATCGCCCTCACGAGCCGTACCGCGAAAGGCGTCCCCCGCATCGTGCCAACCCTCCGCGCGGGCGCCGGGGTAGTGACGACACGGGCGCACGTCCGTTTCATCATCACCGAGAACGGCGCCGTCGACCTCTACGGAAAGACACTCAACGAGCGGGCACAGCTGCTCATTTCCATCGCGCATCCCGACGACCAAGAGGCGTTGCGAAAGGCGTGGCACGAGGCACGTGTTTGAGAAGGGGCGCACAGGTTGCGCGCCAACCTCTTGAAGCCGCATCGATTGCGCCCTGCGCCGCAGTTAATGTTGGCTAGTTGTGATGGAACGGCTTGGGTCTTTGGTCCAGGCTTTGGCACACCTCCTGCTTCGGAGGATGCTTTTGACCCGGCGCGGCGCCGGCTTGTTTAGGGGGTGCTCATCGTGATCTTGCCCAGTTGGTTTCCTGCTCGCTCTGATGGCGGGCCAGGCCTGCGTCTTCTCTCCAAGGAGCCGGGGAGTCCTGAAGACTCCGCCGAACTCGCCACGGCGGCGACCACCCCCGACGCCGAGTGGCTGAGCGTGAATCGGGGAGGCTCGTTCGCGATGGGGACCATCGACCGTTGTCCGCGCCGCAAGTACCACAGCCTTCTCACCGTTCGCGAACCGGGCGTCGGGGAGCCGCTCAACATGGTCGCCGAGGTCGAGGAGTGGTTCGACGTCGGCGCTGACGAAGAGATCGCTCTGCACAGCTACAACTGGGGGACCACCATCGAGCCCAGGGGCGTCGACTACCTCACTCGGTTCGAGCCGCTCCCCCGCTGGACGTACCAGTTCGCGGGCCTCAGCGTGACGCGCGAGCTGTGGCTCGAAGATGAAGCCGACGCGGTCTGGATTCGGTACTCAATCGAGGGGCTCCAGAAGCCGGTCAGCCTTCGTTTGCGTCCTCTCATTCGCTGCCGCCCGATTCATGACCTGACCTTCGCCAACCCGTTCATGAACGGCGAAATCGATGTCGAATATGGCGACTCCCTCCGAGTCGTCATGCACCCGTACAAGAACGTCCCCGCGCTCATCGCGAGCATGCACGGCGTGTCGGGCCGCTTTCACGCCGATGGGCGTTGGTACGAGGGCGTGCACTACGAATGGGAGCGCGCACGCGGCTACGACGACGCCGAGGACCTATTCACGCCGGGCGAGTTCCGTCTGCGGATCGAGCATGACGGTGCATTCTGCGTCCGGATCGGGACCGAGCCCGCAACCACGCACGACCCCCAGGTCCTGACCTCGGTTCTCTCGCCCCATCGCTCGTTCGTTCAGGAGCTCGAAGACGCGGCGGAGGCATACCTCGTCGAGCTCGACGGCAACCGCACCGGAGTCATCGCGGGCTATCCCTGGTTTGGAGAATGGTCTCGCGATACGCTGATCGCCCTGCCCGGCTTGTGCTTGGCGCGCAACGAGGTCGGCAAAGCCCTGGACATCCTCGAATCCTTGGCGAACCGCCTGGAGAACGGGCTCGTCCCCAACATCCCCGAGAGCGGCGACGTGCCCTCGAACGCCGAGGCCATCGATGCGTCGCTGCTGTTCATTCGCGCGGTCGCTCTCACCGCAAAGCGCACGCGAAGCCAACGGATCACGGCCCTGCAGGAGGCTTGCCTCGATCTGATCGAGCGCATCGCGGCGGGCGCTGACCCGCGCGTTCGCATCGACGCTCGAGGGTTCCTGTTCGTCGAACACGGACCATGGGCGCTCACCTGGATGGACGCCCTCGTCGACGGTCACGCGGTCACGCCACGGCAAGGGTACGCCGTCGACCTCAACGCGCTTTGGCTCTCGGGCCTACAGGCCGCGCTCCGCTGGGCGAAGAAGCTACGCCCCGAGTTCGTAGAAACGTGGAGTGAAACGGCGAAGAAACTATCCGATCACTTCGAGGAAAAGTTCTGGCTTCAAGATCAGGGCTTCTTGACAGACACGCACGACGGACATCACGCGGACGGAAAGCTCCGCCCGAACCAGCTTTGGGCCTTGGTGCTGCCTGGCATACCCATTCAGAAGGAGCGCAAGCAACGGGCGCTCAACGCGGTGCGCGACAAGCTGCTCACGCCCGTGGGCATGCGCACGCTCTCTCCTGACGACCCATCGTACCAGCCGTTCTACCGAGGCGCGCAGACCGAGCGGGACCGCGCGTACCATCAGGGCACCGTGTGGCCCTGGCTGCTCGGGCTCTACGCCGATGCCGTCGCAGCGGTCGAGGGCCCCGACGCCGTGAAGGAAGAGATGATGCCGGTGTTGGCAGCACTCAGCGCACACCTCAGAACCGAAGGTTGCATCGGGCAGATTGGCGAGGTTTTCGATGGGGACGCCCCTCATCGCCCGGGGGGCACCCCCGCACAAGCGTGGAGCGTGTCTGAAGTGCTCCGCGCAGCGAAGATGGTAGGACCATGAAGATTCTGATGCTCGGCTGGGAGTACCCTCCCCACATCAGCGGCGGTCTCGGCACCGCGTGCGAAGGCCTGACGACGGCCTTGGCAAAGCACGGAATCGAAATCGACTTCCTCGTTCCCAAGCTGTACGGCGAGGAGGACGCGCCGCACATGCAGTTGCTCGGCGCGGCTTCGGCCCGGCCGCCCGACGAAACCTTGCTGGACACGCCGGTCCCTGTGCCGGAGCCCTTCTCCGCATTGGTCGCGGCAGAGCCAGCGCTCGCAACGGACCCAATCTTCGTTGCCGCCATGGAGGCTGCCCAGGAACAAAGCGCGGAGCGCAGAGCGGGCGAGGTTCGCATGATCGAGGTGCCGGCGATGCTCAAGCCCTACCTCGACCAAGCGACATACAAGGAGCTCATCGCGACCGGCGCGCTGCCCGAGACGGCGGTCCACAGAATGACCGCCCCACAGAACCACCCAACCCTTCCCGGCCCACCGACGACGATCGCACGCCTCGAGCATGCGCACGTTCCCGGCGCCGACGCCGACATCCGGATCGCCGAACCGGCGTCGGGCGGCGGACACTACGGCGACGACCTCTTCGCCGAAGTCGCTCGATACGCCATGTCGGCCACGCGACGCGTCGCCGGCATCAAGTACGACCTCGTGCATGCTCACGATTGGATGACGTTTCCCGCCGGCGTCGAGATCGCCCACCGTGCGGGGGCCCCGCTCGTCGTCCATGTGCACAGCCTCGAGTACGACCGTGCGGGGCACGGAGCCGACCGCGACATCGTGTCCATCGAGCGCCAAGGGTTGGAGCAAGCCACGCGGGTCATCGCGGTCAGTTACTACACGCGCAGCTTGATCAACCGTGTGCACGGGACGCCTCTCGACAAGATCTCGGTCGTGCACAACGGCGTCTACGCGCGAGAGACGGTCGAGGCCTACACGGAGCAGCGGACGTCGACCGGACCAGTCGTCCTCTTCCTCGGCCGCGTGACCTTCCAGAAGGGGCCGGAGTACTTCGTACAGGCAGCCGCCCGCGTTCTGGAGCACGTGCCTGACGCAGTATTCATCATGGCGGGCTCAGGCGACATGCTTCCGAGGATGGAGGCGCTCGCGGAGGAGCTCGGCATCACCAAGTCGTTCCGCTTCCCTGGCTGGCTGCGCGGCGCTGAAATCGAGCGTGCATTCTCGACTGCAGCCGTGTACGTCATGCCTTCCGTGTCGGAGCCATTTGGCATCGCGCCGCTGGAAGCGATGAGCTACGACCGGCCCGTGATTGTGTCAAAGCAGTCGGGGGTCTCCGAAGTCCTGCAGCACGCCCTCAAGGTGGACTTCTGGGACGTCGACAAGATGGCGAGTCAGATCGTGGCGATCTTGGAGCTGCCCGAGCTCCGCCGCACGATCATCGAACGCGCGCGCGAAGAAATCCGGCATATCCATTGGGATGCGGCCGCGGAGAAGCTCGTTCCCGTGTACGAATCGGTCTTAGGGAATTGAGGTAAGTCATGCCATCGGTTTGTTTCTATTTTGAGGTCCACCAGCCCTATCGGCTCAAGCCGTATGGCGCACTCCAGGTTGGCCGCGACCACGACTACTTCGATGACAAGCTCAACGCCGAAGTCTTGAGGAAGGTGGCCAACAAGTGCTACCTCCCGGCCAACGACTCGATGCTCCGGCTGATCGAGCGCACCGACGGCCGGTTTCGCGTTTCCTACTCGGTGACAGGCGTCGCGATCGAGCAGATGAAGAAGTACGCCCCCGAGGTGATGGACAGCTTCATACGCCTAGCCGACACGGGAGCCGTCGAGTTCGTCGCCGAAACCTACTACCACAGCCTGGCCGCGCTCTACGACAAGGACGAGTACAAGGCGCAGATCGACATGCAGCTCGCGCTCATCAAGAAGGAGTTCGGCCAAACCCCCCGCGTGTTCCGAAACACGGAGCTCATTTACAATGACGAGATAGGGCAGTTCATTGCCGACCTCGGCTTCGACGCGATGATCTGCGAGGGCGCCGACGACATCCTCGATTGGCGGAGCCCCAATTTCGTCTACAAGGTCGCGGGGCGTGAGATGCGGCTTCTGACGAAGAACTACAAGCTCTCCGACGACATCGCGTTCCGATTCTCGAACCAGTCGTGGGCCGAGTATCCGTTGACCGCCGAGAAATTCGCTCGCTGGATCCACGGCCACAGCGGCGCCGGTGACGTGATCAATCTGTTCATGGACTACGAGACGTTCGGCGAGCACCAATGGAAGGAAACGGGGATCTTCGAGTTCCTGGAGCACCTACCCGACCTCCTCTTCACCCACCCCCACTGGGACATCCAGACCCCGAGCCAGGTCGTCGACCGGTACCCCGCCCTGGGCGAGCTTCCCTTCCGTCGGACGGTGTCATGGGCCGATGAGGCGCGTGATATCAGCGCGTGGCGCGGCAATGAGATGCAGCAACGGGCTCTCGGCGAGATATATTCGCTGGGCCCGGCAATCCGCCGCCGCAACAATTCTCATCTGCTCGCCCTCTGGAGACGCTTGCAGACCTCGGACCATTTCTATTACATGGCGACCAAGTCGGCCTCGGACGCGGAGGTTCACGACTACTTCAGCCCCTATGAGGGCCCTTACGACGCGTTTATCCACTACATGAACGTCATGAAAGACTTGAAGCTGTCGGTATTGGCGCCTCCGCAAAAGCGGGTTCGAATATGAGCAAAGCGATGTTCTTCGAGATCTCTTGGGAGGTTTGCAACATGGTGGGTGGCATCCACACCGTGTTGGCGAGCCGCGTCCCAGACGTTCAGCAACGGCACGGTGAGCACGGCTACATCGCGATTGGCCCGGACGTGCCACGCGCCGAGGGGGTAGCTCCCGAGTTCCGCGCAGATGTTTGGGACAGCAACCTCGCCGAAACCCTTCAGGGCCACGAGATCGGCGTCGAGATGGGCCGCTGGCTCGTGCCCGGAGAGCCTCGCTGCCTCCTGATCAACCACTCGAGCCTCTACCCACGCAAGGACGAGATCCTCGGACGCTACTGGGAGAAGTACGGCCTCGATTCGTTGTTTGGCGCATGGGACTATTACGACCCGGTCTTGTTTGCGCATGCCGCGGGCATGATCATCGAGCATATCCGCGACCGCTTCCTGTTGCCCGCGCGTCAGGAGGCGATCGTCCAAGCGCACGAGTGGATGTCAGCCGCTGCGATCCTTCACCTGCAG
Organism: Polyangiales bacterium; assembly: GCA_049669945.1. Classification (GTDB taxonomy): domain Bacteria; phylum Myxococcota_A; class Polyangia; order Polyangiales; family Houyiibacteriaceae; genus SG8-38. Next base: position 15,529 of record JBATLA010000283.1, read on the forward strand.
ACCGCGGCCCCCGAGATCGGCACCGTGTTCACGACGCACGCAACGATGCTCGGCCGCTCTCTCGCCGGAAGGCGCGCGGACCCGGACTTCTACAAGTCACTGTCGAGCGTGGACCCGGACGCGGCGGCCAAGGAGCTCAACGTCTCTTCGAAGCATTCGATGGAGTCGGTTGCGGCCCACGAAGCGGACGTCTTCACGACCGTCAGTGAAATCACGGCGCTCGAATGCAAGTACTTGTTGGGCCGAGAGCCGGACGTCATTCTGCCCAATGGCTTCGGGGCGAGACCCGTCTCTCCGGAGCAACGGGAGCAAGCGCGAGAGGACCTCTTCAAGCTCGCCGAGCTCACCACCGGCGACCAATACGATCGCGAAAAGACTCTGATCTTCGCACTCGCAGGCCGGTACGAATACGTCAACAAGGGCGTCGACGTCTACTTCGATGCAGCGTCGAACCTCTCAGACGACCTCAAGTCACGCGACGGCAAGCGCGTCCTGTTCTACGCAATGCTTCCGGCCGGTCACGCCGAGCCCAAACGAGCGCTGTGGGACCGCGCGTATGGCGCTGGCGCAGGCTCGCCGCTGCGATGCACGCACGATTTGGTCGACGAGGCGAATGACCCGATCACCAATCAGCTCAACGCGCTCGGCATTCGCAACGAGCCCGGTGCGCCGATGCACGTCGTGCACGTGCCGATCTACCTCGACGGCACTGACCCGCTGATTCGTCAGAAGTACTGGGATCTCCTCCCTGGGGCTGACCTCGGCGTGTTCCCGTCCTTCTATGAGCCATGGGGTTACACGCCCCTCGAAGCCGTGGCCTTTGGGGTACCGGCCATCACCACTGACCGTGCGGGATTTGGACGCTGGGTCGCTTCTCAAGGCGATGGAAAGCGCACTGGCGTTCGTGTGCTCAAGCGCGAGGGCGTGCCGTTCGACGAGGTCAGTGAGTCACTCAGGCAAGCGCTCCTCGACTTCATCGATTTGCCGCCGGAGGATCGCGAGGCGCTGCGGCGGGCGTCGCTCGAGAGCGCCGCCCTGACCGACTGGTCGAACTTCATGGAACACTACGAGGACGCCCACCATCGCGCGCTCGCCGCGGGCGCTGCGAGGCGTAAGGAGCTGCCGATGGAGCGCCTGAGCGTTCCCTCGATGCCCGCAGCCGGGTCCGACACCTCCAGCTCCGGCGTCTTCGGCCTCTTCGTCAAGCCCCCCGCAAAAGAAGGCGAGGAGGCGGCGCCCTACACGCGCACATTCTCGGTCGCGAACGCCCTTCCAAGCGAGCTCCAACCCCTGCAGGACATCGCCTCCAATCTTTGGTGGCGCTGGCACCCGGACGTCGCGTCGTTGTTCAAGAGAATCGACCCGGCACTCTGGTTCGAGCTCGAAGAGAACCCGCACGCGCTTCTCGATCAGGTCAAGCCCGATCGCATGATGGAGCTCGCGATGGACGAGGCGTACGTCGCCGACGTCGTGCGGTTCGCGCGCGAGACGGCTGAGTCGACCCAATCCAAAGATCCGCGAATCGCTTATTTCTGCATGGAGTTCGGGGTCGCCGGGTTCTTGAAGCTCTATTCGGGCGGGCTCGGGATCCTCGCTGGTGACCATCTCAAGGCGGCCAGCGATCTCGACCTGCCGCTGTGCGCGGTGGGCCTGGCCTACCACGACGGCTACTTTCACCAGATGATCGATCGGGACGGGCGGCAGGAAGACCTCGGCGACACCAACGATTTCGGCAGCCCCACGTTCAAGCCGGTGATGGCCGGACAGTACGCCCCGCTCAAGGTGACGGTGCCACTGCCGACCGGGCCGGTGCAGGTGGCCGCGTGGCAACTCGACGTCGGGCGCGTGCCGCTGTTCTTGCTCGACACCAACTTGCCAGAGAACCGCCCGGAGGACCGTGCGATCACGAACCGGCTCTACGGGGGAGACGCTTCCCATCGCCTCCGTCAAGAGATGATCCTCGGCCTCGGCGGCTATCAAATGCTCACCGAGCTCGACATCGATCCCGACGTGTTCCACATGAACGAGGGGCACAGCGCCTTCCTGATCATCGCGCGCGCGGCCCACTTGATTCAGCGACACGGTCTGCGGTCACAAGAAGCGTTCGAGTTCATCCGCAATACGACGATCTTCACGACGCACACGCCGGTGCCGGCAGGCCACGACCATTTCCCGGAGGAGATGGTCCGCCCCTACCTCGCGCGCTTCGAGCACGTGCTTCGTATGGATTGGCCACGCCTGATGGCCATCGGCCACACGCCGGAGGGCGCCCCAAACGAGTTCGGAACGACCGCGCTCGCGGTGAGGAACTCGGAACGAATCAACGGAGTGAGCGCCAAGCACGGCGAAGTCGCCCGCAACATGTTCCTCCAGTTCTATCCCGAGCTCGACGACGCCGACGACGTGCCTTCGACGAGCATCACCAACGGCGTTCACGTCTCGACCTGGGTCGCGCCCCGCTGGCAACGCCTCTTCGAGCGCGAGATGGGGCACGATTGGCGAGACAGCATCGAAGACCGCTTCCAGTGGGACTGGCTGCGAAACCACGACCCCGCCGAGATCTGGGCCATCCATCGCGAGCTGCGCGCTGACTACATCGACTGGCTGAAGGAGCACCTGACACAGACCTGGACCAGGCGCCGCGAAGACCTCTCGCTGTTGCGAGACATCCTCGATCATCTGGACGAAGACCGGATGCTGATCGGCTTTGCGAGGCGCTTCGCTCCGTACAAGCGCGCCGATCTGCTGCTGACCGATCCCAAGCGCCTTTCCAAGCTTCTGAACGGCACTCCGGGCGCCACGATGATCTACGCCGGAAAGGCGCACCCGGCCGATGGGCACGGCCAGGCGCTCCTGCAGCGTGTCTACCAGGCATCGAAACACCCCGACCTCGCGGGCCGTGTCATCGTCATGGAGGACTACTCGATCGACGCAGCACGTCGCATGGTCGCCGGATGCGACGTCTGGCTCAACACGCCGACTCGCCCACTCGAAGCGAGCGGCACCTCCGGGATGAAGGCCGCCATGAACGGCTGCGTGAATCTCAGCGTCGATGACGGCTGGTGGCTCGAAGGCTACCAGGGCGACAACGGCTGGGTGATCGACCTGCCGGCCGCTTCCATTCACGACCCGAGCGCCTACGACCGGGCGGTCACCATGGCGTTGCTCGAGGGCGAGATCATTCCCACGTACCACGATCGGAATGGGGAGGATGTGCCAGTCGAGTGGGTCGAACGGATGAAGGCAAGCATGTCGAGCATCATTCCACGCTTCTCGTCCCGCCGTATGGTGTCGAACTACGCCGACATGTTCTACGAGCCCGCCATGAATGATGCGGTCGCGCTTCGCGAGTCGAACTACCATCCGCTGTTCGCGCTCGCCGACCTCGCCGAGGACATTCGAACGCATTGGCACAACATCGCGATGGAGAGCGTTCGTTTCGGCGGCCTCAGTAGCGACGAGATCATCGTCGGAACGAATGTGTCGGCGGAGCTGACACTTCACCACCCCGGGCTCGACGCTCGAGATCTCGACGTCGAGGCCGTCGTCTCATTCGGCCGTCGCAAGCAAGACATGTCTTCGCGCATGGTCGTGCCCTTCGAACCCGAGGGCACGGAAGACCGCAGCACCTGGAAAGGCGCGTTCGCCGTGCGGGCGAGCGGCGGCCACGAGCTCCGCTTCCGAGTGCGCCCCAAGGGTCGCAGCCCGATGAGGCCAGCGGCGTTGGGGATGCATATTCAGAAGTGGCTGTAACCAGCGCTGGCGCTGGCGGGCCCTACCCCATCACTCGCGCGAAATCGAGACCACCCACGATTGCGCTGACCCCGAGGTCGTCCTCGATCAGGATGCGGCGCACATTCATTCCCAGCGCTTGCTCCGCCGCGCGGCCCATGCCGATTTCACCGGGGAGGATCAGGATGCGCACGTTCATGGCGTGCTCCACTGCGGTGTTGGGCGGCAGGCGGCGGGACTCGAGGGCGCACGCCTGGTCGAACACGCCGACGGGGAAATCGCCTTCGACGACGATGAGACCGTGCTTGTTGGAGAGGTCGAGGCGGTCGACCGCCAATGCGATGGGGTCGTCGGCCTTGACCTTCACAACCGAGCTAGAGGCGATCTCGGCGATCGGGGTCTTGAGGCGCTTCTCGCGAACCGCCCGCATGAGGTCGCGGGTGGACAGCACGCCCTGCGGCTTGCCGTCACTCGTGACGAAGACCCGATGAACACGGTTCTTGAGCATCTGTTTGGCGGCGTCCGAGACAGCTGCCTCAGGGCCCACCTCGATGGCCGGCGACTTCATGAGCTCCTCGACCGGCCTGTCCGGCACCCGAAACGTCTCTCCGTGGGTGTAGACCGCAGCATGAAGAATGTCGGTGCGCGAGATCACGCCCTTGAGCACGCCGTCTTGATCCACGACGCCAAGCGCGGAGACGCCCTGCCCAACGAAAACCTCGTTGGCAGCAAGCAAACTCTCGCCGACACGCACCGTCTCGACCGGCGTCGTCATGTACTCGACCACCGGCATTTCGAAGTTCGCCATCTCGTTTACCCCTTCATTTCCAACGGTTTCCCTAGCGCAAGTTGGGGGGCGGGCAACGTGGGCGCTGTGCCAGCGCTTGGTATAGTACGAGGGCGCTGAGCGATTAGATGGGCGACCTGAAAACAGACCTCCAGGCGGCTGGCTTCGAGCTGATCGAGACCCACATCTCGTGGGTCTTCTTGGCTGAATCCGACGTGTTCAAGGTCAAGCGACCGGTGGACTTCGGCTTTCTCGACTTCACGACCGTCGAAGCACGACGTCGAGCCTGCGAGGCAGAGCTCCGCCTGAACCGAAGACTCGCGCCTGGGGTGTATCTCGGGTTGGTTCCTGTCACCGTGAGCGACGACGGAGTGCATGCCATCGACGGAGACGGTCCCTCCGTCGATTGGGCGGTGCACATGCGCCGCCTGTCCGAGGAGGATCGAGGCGACGTCCTGTTGAGCATGGGGGCGCTCGCCGGAGGTCACGTCGACCAACTCGCAGACCACGTCGCGGCCTTTCACGCGAGGGCCCGGTGCGACGCGGAAACGTCCCAGCACGGCGATGTCGCCACGATACGCCAGAACGTGCGCGAGAACTTCGACCAGACCCGGACCTTCATCGGCGAGTACTTGAACGCCAAGCAGGCCGGAGAGATCGAAAGGTGGCAACTCGGCGTACTTCGTGACGAGGCGCGCTTCCGGGCCCGCGTTGTGTCGGAGCGGGTCCGGGACGGTCATGGGGATTTACGTCTCGAGCACGTCTACTTCGAACCAGACGGCTCGATCGCGATCATCGACTGCGTGGAGTTCAACGACCGATTTCGCTTTGGCGACGTGTGCGCCGACGTCGCCTTCTTGTCGATGGATCTGGCGTGGCACGGGCGGGTCGATCTCGCAGAGAGGTTCCTCGCCCGATACGCGCAGGCAACGCATGACTACGGGTTGTACTCGGTCGTCGACTTCTACGAGAGCTACCGTGCCTTCGTCCGCGGCAAGATCGCCTCCTTCCTCGCGGCGGACGCCGGGGCAGCCACGTCTACCCGAGAGCGCGCTAAGACCGAAGCCAGACGCTACTTCATGCTTTCACTCGCATTCGAAAGACCACCGTTGGTGGGACCCCGAGTCATCGCCGTGAGCGGGATCATTGCGAGCGGCAAGAGCCGCACGGCGGCCTTCATCGGAGAGCTTCTCGCGGCACCGGTGGTCAGCTCGGACCGCACCCGCAAGCATCTGATGGGCCGCGCTCCCGAGGAGTC
>JBATLA010000284.1:0-15790 GCA_049669945.1 Polyangiales bacterium
CCCATTCGCGACGCAAGCGACCCGACGGAAGCAGCTTCCAACATCGCGCGCCAAGTTGCCGCGGCCCTATCGCGATGACCCGCGTACTCGCAGGCCGTCGGTCGGTGCTAGAAGCGTTGCGCGGCAAGACGACGATCCGTCGCATCTACATCGAGCCCCAGCGCGCCGACCCGGAGATTCGCGACGCTGCGGAAGCAAAGCGCATCGCACTCGCCCACCGGGACCGAGCCGAGCTCGACCGCTTGAGCGAGGGCGTTCGACACCAGGGAGTCGTTGCCGTCGCAGACGACTATCCGTTCTGCGACATCGAAGACCTCACCGGCGCGGCGGAGAGGCCCCGAGCGATCGTCGCTCTCGATCAGATCACCGATCCACAAAACCTCGGTGCGATCATTCGGAGTGCCGTCACACTCGGGCTCGACGGTTTGATCATTCAGAAGCACAGAGCCGCGGGGATTACGGCCTCGGTGGTGCGCGCGTCGGCGGGCGCGACAGAGCATGCATCAATTGCGCGTGTCACCAACCTGCAGAAGACACTCCTCTCGCTGTCCAAGGCCGGTCTCGAAGTGATCGGACTCGACGCAGGCGGCGACATGGACGTTCGCGAGCTCGAACCGAGCTCGATGGGGCGCGTGCTCGTCGTCGGTTCGGAGGGCAAAGGCCTTCGCCGCATGGTCCGCGAGCGCTGTGATATGGTGGTCCAGATCCATCAGGAAGGCCCCATGGATTCGCTCAATGCTTCGGTCGCTGCGGCCATCGCCATGTACGAGATCACCGGGAAAAGAGTCACGCATGACCGATGACAATCTCGCGCGCGAGCAAGAGCACGAGAAGCTCCGGCGCGTGCTCATCCTCACGGGCGGCGACGATGCTCCCGGCCTGAACGCAGTGCTTCGTGCCTTCGTCAAGACGGCGACCGACCTCGGCATGCGCGTCTACGGATCCGAGGACGGGTTCGCGGGGCTCATCGCAGAGCCGGCGCGAATCGTCCGACTCACGCCGGCGAGTGTACAAGGGATTCTTCCGAAAGGCGGGAGCGTACTCGGCTGCTCGAACGAGGCCAACCCGTTCGCCTATCCAAGCGTCGGGCCGGACGGTATCAAACGGACCATCGATGTCTCCGATCACGTCAAGACCACCCTGGAGGAACGCGAGATCGATATCCTCGTACTCGTCGGCGGTGACGGCACCTTGGAGATCGGCATGCGCTTCGAGAAGATGGGCGTGCCCGTCGTCGGGGTTCCGAAAGCGATAGACAACGACCTCGCGGCGACGGACCTCGCGTTCGGTCTAGACACGGCCGTCGCGACGGCGACTCATGCGATCGACGCCCTTCATTCGACTGGCGAGGCGCATGATCGCGTGATGGTGCTCGAGGTCATGGGCCGCCACGCTGGATGGATTGCACTCATGTCGGGAATCGCGGGCGGGGCCGACATCATCCTGATTCCCGAGATCCACTACGACGTAGACCGCGTGATTGACAAGATCCAAGCACGGACCTCCGCGGGGCATCGCTTCAGCATCGCGGTCGTTGGCGAGGGTAGCAAGCCGCTCGGGGGAACGGTCTCGAGCATCAGCGATGCGCATGACGGCACTCCGCCGCGACACGTAGGCGCCGGCCTGCAGCTCGCGCGCTTGCTCGAGGGCCGGATGGATCAGGAAGTCCGCGTGACCGTGCTCGGGCACCTGCAACGCGGGGGCTCACCTTCCTCGTTCGATCGACTACTCGGCACTCGCTTTGGGGTGCACGCGGCGCAGCTCTGCTACCAAGACAACACTTGCCAAATCGTGGCGCTTCGGGGACAGGAGATCATCGCCATTCCCCTCGAAGCTGCCGTCGCGAACCACAAACGCGTCCCCCCGGACGGAGAGCTCGTCGGTGTCGCCCGGGCAATCGGCATCGAGCTCGGTCAGGAGTAAAATGGCCAGGACCGCCGCTGCGCTGATCATTGGAAACGAGATTCTGTCTGGAAAGATCGTCGACACGAACACGACGTTCTTGGCGCGCGGGCTCTTCGAGCTCGGCATCGAGCTTCGGCGGGTGGTCGTCTGTCCGGACGAGATCGAGACCATCAGCCGCGACCTCAGCGAGCTGCGGGCCAGCCATGACCTCGTGTTCACGAGCGGAGGCGTCGGACCGACCCACGACGACGTCACCATCGAAGGCGTCGCCGCGTCATTCGACCGTCCGGTGGTGCGATCCGAAGCCGTCGCCAAGATGATTCACCACTACTATGGGGACCGGGCCAACGAGGCCCACCTTCGGATGGCGAACATGCCCGAGGGGGCCGAGATGATCCGCAGCTCAGACGCGCCGTGGCCCACAGTCGTGATTGAAAACGTCTTCGTGCTTCCGGGCGTCCCCGAGATCTTCGAGCTCAAGTTCACCGACCTCCGCAAGCGCCTCGATCAAGGGCAGGAGTTCCATTCCCACGCGGTGTTCACGCTCAGCGGAGAAGGTGAAATCGCCAGCCTCCTCGAACGCATCGCCAAAGCGTTTCCCGGCGTGATGGTAGGCAGCTACGTGAAGTGGAAGGCGGAGGACTACCGAACCAAGGTCACGTTCGACGGCAATGATCGCGCCGCCGTCCTAAAGGCCGCCGACCTGCTCATCACAGAGCTTCCACCAGAGCAATTCGTCCGGCGGGCGTGACGTCAACGCTGACGCTGCCCCAAGACATGCGCGGCAGCGCGAGCCCGCAGGGCGGGGGTGGGCGGGTCGGATGTAACTAGGCCGCTACTTTGGCGTGTACCACTTCAGCTTCTGTTTCCCGGGATCGGTGACCACCTTGGCGTCTTCCGGATCGGCGGGTTTCTCTTCGGGCTTCTCGGCTCCGAAGTCGCCCCCCTCCTCGGCCGGATAGAGCCTCACCGCGGTCCTCGTCTCGACCCGGACCAATTGCTTGTCTCCCGTCGCCGTCGGTTGGGACACCCGCATCTGCGTGGTCGACTCGGCCTCCGAAAACGCAGCGAAGTGGGTGAGCCGAACCACGGCCGAGCCGATGATCGAAGCCTGGTACGTCTCGAGTCGCCCGTTGTCGAGGTGCTGGGGCTTTGCGGTTTGCCGCGCCGTAATCTGGAGGTCGAGCTGTTCGCCGCGAATGCTTTCGATGTCGTAGGTCACGACCTGGTCGACCCACATCCCCGAGAACTGTACCCTGCGCTCGACCTCCCAGCGCGCGCGGACGCCAAGTGGCTCGTCCGGAAACGGCACGGTGAGCAGCGCGCTCCGGATGTTGCCGAGCATCGCATTGAGCTCCGGCGAGACTCCACTCGCGCCCTTGAACTCACCACGGCGAATCCGCCCCTGGAGGTCCATCTCGCTCCAGCCCTCGATCTGGAGAAGCGGCGCTAGCGACTCCTCGAGTTGCTCGCGCTGCGCCGCACTCATCTGGTCCGCAGCCTTGGAGAGTCGCACCTGCGTGATCGCGACCGGATGGTGGATGAAACCCTGCCGCGACATCGAGGCCGGACCCATCTTCACCTCGAGCTGCACGGGCGGCATCCCACCCTGCTGGCTCTGGCCTTGCGACTCCATGGCCTGGGCTCGTGCCAGCTCGAGGTAGAGCGTCTCGGTCTGCCCGGGCGCGATCCGGTACCGAAGCGGTTCGCGCGGCGTCATGCCAGCATCCAACACGCGAATCGTAGGCGGGACTCTCTCGGGCGGTCCCGGATCAGTCACTTGAACCGCCTGCGGCTGATACTTGTTTCGACAGGAAGCAGTCGCCAACAACAAACAGGCGAGGATCGCGATACGGACCATTGAACTACCTTTCTTGAGCCTTGGACTTCAGTTGGACGACCGAGCGCCTTGTCGACATCAAGGGCTCCGTTTTCTCCGGAGAGACCAGGGCAATATCGGCCGCTGAGCTCGATTCGAGCTCGGCTTCAAGCGCGAGCGGAAGACCTAGATCGCCGAGGGCATGACCTTCGGCATGGAGCTCGTAGCCCCGAACGTGCATCTCGAGCTTCGGGTTGAGGTCCGCGATCTGCGGCGCGGCCTTCTGATGAACGGAGATGGCCACTCGAAAACGCTCGCCGTCGAGATCCTTGAGCTCGTATCGCGTGACCTGGGTGACATGGGCACTCCAGATCCGCAGCGGACGCCTCACCTCCCAGACGGCACCGATTCCCACGGGCTCGCGTGGCAGAGGAATCGTCGCGATCGCAGAGCGAACGTTGCCGATTGTAATTGCGACGCGAGGATGGATTCGTCCCTGCCCCTGCGACCAAGGCACGTCGGAGTCGACGACGATCCCTTGGCGATTCAGGTCAAAGCGCCCACGCATGCCACGCAGCGCGAGGACTCCTTGCTGAGCCTCGTTCTTCTGCTGCGAGGTCGCTCCCTCGGGAAGAATCGACTCGGCTTTCGAGATCCGGAGGACGTAGCGGGTGCCGTTGGGAAGCGAGACGGTTGGGCCGGCGTGAAGCAAGAGCTTCATACCCGGCAGCACCCCGAATGACTCGTCGGCCGCTTCCGATTCCTCGGACGCGGCTTCCGTGTCGCGAATCGTCAGAAGGCTCTTCAGCGCACTGTCCGGAGGGATGGTGTACTGCAACGACCGGCGCGGCGCCTCCCCTTGGTCCAGCAGTGTGACCGCGATTTCCGGAGGAGGCGGTACGGTCTTCTTCTTCTTGCAACCGGCAACGAAGAGCGCCGCGACGACGCAAACTGAAACGATGGTATTTCTCATGGTCCGCGGGCTTCCTAGGCTTGGGGTGTCCTTCTAGAGAGGAATGACCCTCAGGGCAAGCCCGTAACCCGAGGGATCAGTACCAGCCGCCGATGCCAACGGAGAACGAGCCATACGCTCGGGCGAAATCCACGGCGACGGTGGCCTGCCAGCGGTAGTCTTCCGGCCAGAGCCCGAATACGCTCCACTTCAACAAGCTGACATCGAGTCCAAACGTTCCGTGGACGCGGGGGGTCGACTCGGCGAACCGGGTCGGCTCGAGATAGGTGCCGCCCCGAAGCTTCATGCGCGTTGGCCACACCTCGGTCTCGAATCCGAGTCGCGGTGACACGGTGATCCACTCGCCGGAACGCTGAACAGTCTGAAACAGAAAGGATTCGACCCCGACGGCGTCGGCGACTCGACCGCTGAACCATAGGTCCGCTGTCAGCAGATAGTAGCGGCGCGGCCAACCCCAGCGGTATTGCTTGCGGAGTTGTTCCCAGGCGGCCTTCTTCATCTGCTTGCGGGCCTCTTTGAGAGCCGCGTACCTTCGGGCGTAGCGCTGTTCCACCGCCTGGACACAGATCTCCACATCCGGACCGCCGCGCGCGCGCGCCTCCGCAATCGCCACTCTTTCGTCTGCCTTCAGCTTCTCTTTGCGGCGATCGAAGCGTTCGAGCTCCGCCCCTGCGAGCTCCTCGGCGCTGATCCAAGGGGGGTTCGGCGGACGGGGGCCGAACTGATACGCAAAGCCGACGCTTCCGGTCGTGGGGATCTTGGTATTACGTGGCAAATAGAAATCGCCGACGATGATGTCGCCGCCCGGCGTCGGCGTGGCGTTGCCGCGGTTGCGGAGACCCGTCGACATCTGCGGAAATAGCGAAGCACCGAGGCTCCACCGCCTGTGGTGAGGCTTGAACATCAGTCCAACCTCCGCGCCCAGGCCCAAGGTCTGGTACGCGTCGCCGTCGCTGATGAAGTCCGCCGATACGAACGCGCGCTGCCGAAGAATCCGGAGTCCTGCCGCGACGATCAGCTGTCCGTCGAGGAAGCCGTACCCGCCCTGGATGTGGAACGTGGTGAAACGCACGCGCAGGGTCTCCTGGGCGTTCGTCATCGGATCGGGCGTCGTCTCGAGCTTGATGAACTGCGTGTCGATCGTCAGGCCGATTCCGAAGTTCCACATCTGCCAATAGGCGCCCGGGAGCAAGAAGAAGGTCGTATCATCGCCGACCTGCTGTGAATCACCGACGGCCCGACCGCTGTTGTAGAAGTCACCCGACTGAAAAGGGTACGTGAACCCGAGCGCCAACCAGTAGTCGTACCAGTCGGGCCACTGCGGGCCGCGGTAGGCCACGGCCGCTGGATTCTGTACCCCACCCTCGACCCCTTGGGCCAAGGCCGTCGCAGCGCCTGAGAGTCCAACGACGCGTGACGTGCTTACGACGACTCCGCGTGTCAGGTCGACCGTGTAGTCCGACGTCGTGATCGGCGTCCCGTCAGGACCGAGCTGGGCGTTGGCCGCCTGCGGCCAGCAGAGCAGCGCGGCCAGCGGCAGCCAAGTTCGCGCCACCAGGTCGGAGTTCACTAGCGAATCGTCTCGATTGTGCTTTGGCTCGCGCCTTGGATGGCGCCCTGGTCTTGTGCGTCCAGGTTCTCGAGCTGTTTCGACTCGATCCTTTCGACTTCGTCGTCGGCAGCTTTGACGCGCTCCTCCGCTTCGTCGAGCTCCTTTCGGGCTTCGATCGCCTTCTCCTTGGCCGCCTTGACGGCGGGGTCACCCTCTTCTTCCATGTCTTTTCGACGCGCCTCTCGATCGCGCCGCTTCTCGGCTTCGATGGCCTGCTCCGACTTCTTCTCTTTCACGCGCGTCTTCACGACGTCCGCGGTCTGGCCGATGTCACCGCCGACCGAAATGATGAGAATGCGCTCTTTGATGTTGGTACGTATGAAGTTGGTATTGTTGGCAAACGCTTCCTCCCGAAAATCGAGACCATTGCCTATGCCCTTGCCGAACAAGACCGAGACACCGCCCGATAGCCCCTTGCCGTTCTTCGCCCCGCCGACCGAGGCGCTGAATCCGTAGCGATCGATCTTCGCCGGCCGGATGAACGCTGCTGAGTCTGTGGCATCCGGTGCGCTGCTGTTGTCGGTCAGAAACCCAAATCGCGTGAAGAGGAACTTCGTGATCTGGATTTCCGAGCCCAAGGAGATGTTCCAGGTGAAGTCTCGCTTCGTCGAGTCGGCGAGCAGGATGCCCGAAGTGTTCGCGCGACCCTCGAGCTGAGGGATTCCGGGGGCGATCGAGCCTCCGGCGACGGGACCGACGAGCTGGAGGTCGGCTGAGACGACCACTTTGCTCGAGATGACGTACGACGCGCCGAATCGGAGCTCCCAGGGAATCGGCGAGCGCGCGCCGCGTTCGATGTCCGCAAAGACCGAATCGCTGAGATCCGGACTGATTGGATCGGCGCTCGACCTCACGTCCGCCAGCTCGAATCTCAGATTGGACTTGCCGCCAACGTGGAGGCCGGGAGGTTGAAACAAGATACCGAGGCGCCAGCGCTTGCCGATGAGGTTCAAGAGGCCGATTCGAAGGGTCAGGTCCCAGGAATTCATGCTGAACACCGTGCTGCGGCTGATCTGCCTCGCATCGAGGATACAAAACGGAATCGTGGGGCTCGACGGGCAGGGGCTGCCTTGACTGGGATCTTGCGTGCCGCCTTGTGCCAGGAAGGAGGTTTCCACGTGTTGGAGCACGCGGTTGCGCGCCAGCAAGGTGACGCCCCACGAGAAACTGCGTGTGGGCCGATGACCGAGGGCGGCCGCGAAGTAGCTGGCACGATCGTCCTTGTAGAACTGCACGCTGTTCGTCCGCCCGAGCTCGTCCTGGAAGTTGACGTCGCCCCCGAGCTTGTTGCTGTAGAGCACGAACGCCGAGATCGCGATCTGCAGCGGCTTTCGGTCTCCGAGCTCCTCCTTGCGTTTGCCTACGGCAAAGCTCGCGACTGCGAAGCCTGGCAGGCTCGGGTTCGACTTGATCTGGAAGTCACTGACCTCATCCTCCCCACCCGCGCCGTCGGGCCCGTCACTGACGACCGCGCCCTCGATGTCGAGCGTCTGTCGCTGAATGAGGGACAAGCTACCTTGCAGGAGCTTTGGCTCCAGCAAGGGAAGCCCGGCAGGGTTGAACCAAATGGCGGCGCCGTCCGCGGCGAAGCCCGTGTATGCCCCCGCCATGCCGCGGGAGCGTTCGCCGAGTTGGAGGGTTTGGTAATGAGAGTCGTCGCCCTGCGCTTCGGCGCCGCGCGGCCCCAGCACCGGCACCAAGAACAGCGCAAGCGAAACGACCCACAAACCCCTGGCCACGGAGCCCCTCATGGGGCGGACTGTAGCGCAGACAGACGCGGCTCGCGACCTGGGAAGCGTTGACCGTTCGATGGAGGCCGTCTAGAACCTCTGAGTTGCAGAATACATCTCGAAGGGAAGCGTCATGAAGCAACTCAGCGCACTGCTGCTCATCTCGGCTTTCGTTTCAGCATGTGGTCCGGCAAGCACCACGCCACCGTACGCCACGAGCTCGTCACTCGCAGGCGAGCCAACCCAGCTCTTCTGGGGCGACACCCACCTGCACACGAGCTATTCGCCCGACGCGTTCTTCTTCGGCAACGAGACAGCCGATCCGGACACGGCCTACCGGTACGCCAAAGGGATCCCCGTCATCCACCCGTATCACAAGGGCCAGATTCAGATCAGAACGCCGCTCGACTTCCTGGTCGTCTCCGATCACGCCGAGATGATGGGCGTCCCACTTCGGCTCGCTCGGGGCGATGAGAAGCTCGTCAAGACCGCGAGCGGGAAGCGTATCGTGCAGATGCTCAGCGCCGGAAAGGGCCAGGAAGTCTTCATCGAGTTCATCGGCAGGATCAACAACGACCAGCCGTACGAAGACTTGAACGGTGATGACACCCGCAGGTCGGTGTGGGGCGAGATGGTGGCGATCACGGAACGACACAACGATCCGGGCCGCTTCACCTCGTTCATCGGCTGGGAATGGACCTCGACGCCGAACGGGAAGAACCTCCATCGGGTCGTGTTTACGCCGCAAGGTGGCGACACAGCCGCGAAGTTCATCCCCTACAGCGCGTTCGACAGTGACAAGCCGGAAGACCTCTGGGCCTGGCTTGAAGCGACCTCCGCCCGAACCGGCGCGCGCTTTTTGGCCATTCCGCACAACTCGAACATCAGCGGTGGTCTGATGTTCAACGACGTCGACAGCGAGGGACGCCCCATTACCGCCGAATACGCCCGCACGCGGATGAAGTGGGAGCCCGTGATCGAGGTCACCCAAATCAAAGGTGACTCGGAAACCGACCCCATTCTGTCGCCGAACGATGAGTTCGCGGCGTTCGAGCCCTTCTCACATGCGATCGACAGCGAATCCCTCGGCCAGGGCGAGAGCCATGCATCAGTCGACGCGGGCGACTTCGCGCGCGCCGGCCTCCGTCGAGGCCTCGAGATCGACGCGAAGGTCGGCACCAATCCCTACAAGTTCGGGATGGTTGGCTCGACCGATTCACACACGGGGATGTCGTCTGCCGAAGAGGACAATTTCCACGGCAAGACAGCGTTCGATTCCATCCCCGAGAACCGTTTCAACTCGTTCATCGGCATCAAGGGGTTTGGCGCTGACATGTCCGCCTCGGGAGTCGCGGGAGTGTGGGCGGAGGGCAACAACCGCGAGGCGCTCTTCGGAGCATTCCTGCGCAAGGAGGTCTACGCGTCGACCAGTCCGCGCATCCGCCTCCGTTTCTTTGGCGGATGGGATTTCTCGGATCGCGACGCAGGGAAGCGCGACCTCGCAAAGATCTGCTACGACAAGGGCGTTCCCATGGGTGGCGACTTGACCCATGCGCCCAAGGGCAAAGCGCCGTCGTTCTTGGTGTACGCCATCAAAGATCCGCGCGGCGCCAACCTGGATCGCATCCAAGTCGTCAAGGGCTGGCTGGACGAGAACGGCGCGTCCCAGGAACAAGTGTACAACATCGCCTGGTCCGATCACCGCGAGCGCCGCGAGGATGGTTCCCTGCGACCTGTCGGCAACACCGTCGATCTCTCGACCGGCTTCTACACGAATGACATTGGCGACGCGCAGCTTTCGGCGGCCTGGACGGACCCCGACTTCGATCCGAATGCCCGAGCCTTCTACTACCTGCGCGTGATCCAGATCCCCACCCCGCGCCACACTCTCTACGACGCGATCGCCCTCGGCATGGACCCAGAAGAGACCGGTCATCCATCTACGATTCAAGAGCGGGCGTACTCTTCCCCGATTTGGTACACCCCCTGACCTTGAAACGCTTCTTGCAAGAGCCGCTGGTGCACTTCCTCGCGGCCGGCCTTGGTTTGTTCGTCTTGTTCGGGGTCGTCAATCGTCACGAGGCGGCCGACGACCCGAGCGTGATCAGGGTCGACGAGGACGCCCTGCTGACCTTCGTCCAGTACCGGCTCAAGGCTTTCAACCCGGAGTTGGCCAAGAAGAAGCTAGCGTCGCTTTCCGACGCAGAGCTCGACCGCATGATCGATGATTTCGTCCGCGAGGAAGTGCTCTATCGCGAGGCGCTAGCGCTCGGACTCGAAGAGGACGACTACGTCATCCGCAGACGACTCGTGCAGAAGCTCGAGTTCATCACCGAGGGGTTCGCGGAAGCGTCGGTCGAAGCTGATGACGCCGCGCTACAGCGCTACTTCGACGCCCACAAGGCCAACTACTACGTCGAGCCGTTCGTGACTTTCACGCACATCTTTTTCGAGACCGAAGACCGCCCCCGTGAAGGGGCTCAGACAGCCGCCGACAAGAAGCTCATAGAGCTCAATCGCGAGAGCACGCCGTTCGGCGAGGCACCCAAGCACGGAGACCGGTTCCTCTACCACGTCAACTATGTCGAGCGGACTCCGGAATACATCGCCAGCCACTTCGGCGCGTCGATGGCAAAGGCCGTGTTCGCGCTCGAACCCAATGACCTCGTATGGCGCGGCCCATTCGACTCGCCGTACGGCGTTCACCTCGTCCTGCTGATCACCAATGAGCCCGGCCGCGAGCCCGAGCTCTCTGAGATTGTCGACCGCGTTCGAGAGGATTGGCGGCGGTCGGCGATCAGCGAGAAGAGCGAAGCAGCGATCTCCGACATCGTGGACGCCTACGACGTCCAGGTGGTCTACCAACGCAGCCCCGCTCCCATCACCGAGAAGGACAGCCCGCCGCAATGACGCGCTCCCTGTTCCTCGTCGTCGCCATGCTGGCGCTGAGTGCATCACGGCCAGTCGCGCTTGCGCATGAGAGCCGCCCTCTCTACGTCGAAGTGACCGAGAGGGAGCCGCTCGTGTTCTCGGTGCAGTGGAAGATCCCGCCATCGGTCGACGTCCGGAATGCACCCGAGATCTCGATGCCCAAGGGGTGCGTGCCGGCAGCGGAGGACGGCGAGCGCGGGAGTGTCCGCCGTCAAACGTACCGCTGTGAAACGGACCCCGCCGGAACTGCCCTCCTTGTCCGTTACCCGGCCTTCAATCCTTCCGTCGCGACCCTCGTTCGCGTTTCGCGCTTGTCCGGCGAGAAGCATTCGGTCCTCGCTTCGCCGGATGAAAGCGAAGTCATCATCCCCGAGCAGGAGAGCTTCGGCGCCGTCGCTCGCGACTACCTGAGCCTTGGCGTCCAGCATATCTTGCAGGGCTACGACCATCTGCTGTTCTTGGTGTGCCTGCTCCTCATCGCGGGAACCGGCCGCCGCATCCTGATCACGATTACGGGCTTCACCCTCGCGCACTCAATCACGCTTGCGTTGAGCGCCCTCGGCCTGGTGCGCGTCCCCGTTCCGCCCGTCGAAGCAGCCATCGCGCTGAGCATCGTGTTCTTGGCGGTCGAGATCGTGCGCGGCGATCCGAGCAGCCTCACCTATCGCTACCCCATCGCCGTGTCGTCGTCGTTCGGGCTCTTGCACGGCTTCGGCTTCGCCGCGGTGCGCGGAGAGACCGGGCTCCCACAGACCGAAATTCCAAGCGCCCTCCTCTTCTTCAACCTCGGGGTCGAGGTCGGGCAGCTCCTGTTCGTCGCGGCCGTTGTCGCCACCTACCAGCTCGGTCGCCTCCTCTCGGGAAGGGTCACCGACCGCAAGTGGTCGATCCCTGGAATGCGTCGACTCCGAATCTCCGCCGCCTACTCGGTCGGCATTCTGTCGGCGTCTTGGTTGATCCAACGAATCGCCGGATTCTGGACCGGCTGAAGGAACAGGTCACTTGGGAGTCAGCTCGAGCTGCTCGTCGGTTTCGGTGGTGAATCGGGTCGTTGACGTGGGTGGCGCTAATTTGATCCCCGCCTCCGCGAAGCGGCGTACGATCTCGAGGTTGATGCGCTCTCCGAGGGCGCAGAAGGCCCAGTAGTCGGGCGGCGCATACCAGTAGAACAGGACGATACTCAGTGAGTCGGGATTGAACTCCTCGAAATACACCCGAGGCGGCCGGTCCTGTGACATGCCCTCGTGGTCCTCGAGGATCTCTCTGACGATCGCGAGCGCGCGTTCAACCTCTTCGCGCGCCGTGCCGGTGGCGATTCGAAGCTTGGTCTTGCGTCGGATGAACTCGCGTCGCTCGATGTTCTCGATTTCCATCGTCGCCATCTTCTCGTTGGGGATGGAAGTCAGAGCCCCGTCGAGCTGACGAATCCGAGTGGAACGCAGGCCGATGTCCTCGACGACGCCATCGTGACTCCCGGCGATAATCCTCTCCCCGACCCGATAGGGCTGGTCGATGAAGATCATGAGACTGCCGAGCAGGTTCTTGAGGGTGTCCTGTGCCGCGAGCGCCACCGCAAGGCCCCCGATGCTGACACTTGCAACCAGTCCCACGAGCGGAATCCCGACTGCCGTTGCGCCTTTGAAGACCAACACCGCAGCAGCCCCGATGGCGATGAGCCGCGCCGTCAGACGGATGAGGCTCGCATCGAGGCTCTCGGTGCGAACGCGAGGGCTGCTGATCAGAGCCTCCCCGGACGCGAGAATCACGATCCAGACCATCCAAGCAAGGGACAGGTAGGCGATTGCCGTAGCCGTGAGGTTCACGTACTTGGCGACCCCGCCGACGAGAAGGATCTCTTCGGAGAGGCGAGGAATCGCCCACACGGACGCCACGAGCAGAACGGCCGGTACCGCGAGCTTGGAAAGCTGACTCAAGGCGGAGAGCGGTCGACGCAGGCCCCGAGTCAATCGGTGGACCACGAATACCAGCGCAAGGAACGCAAGCGTCACTCCGACCAGGACGACCCATTTCCACGCGGCCTGTCCCCAGACGACTTGCAGCATCTTCGCGGGCAGTGCGTCGATCCATGCGACTGGGATTCCCCAGCCACCATAGACCTCGAGGAATCCGGCGACGTTTTCAATTGGCGGGTCACGTCTGTAAGGCAACCGCTTGGTTCGTTCGTAGAACTCCTTGGCGCGCTCGACGGTCTCCGGGTGGAAAAGGAACGCTCCTTCGCGCGCTCCTTCCGACACGCGGTGAACCGTGATCTCCGTGTGCGGGAGAGTCCAGCGTTCGAGCTCCGGATTGCGTTCGATCTCGTCGTCGCCGGGAATCTCGTCGAGAGGCGGCAACGCGATCCGCGTGAGAACCTCGTAGAGGTAGACTGCCGCTTCGTCAGCCGTCTTCTTCTTCGCTTCGGGCGCGACCAAGCTCAAGTCGAGCGTCCTTTTTGCCCGGGCATCGAAATCCACCAGCATGCGAAAGCCCTCGTCGCTTCGCTCGCCGCTACCCTCATCGCGGACCAATGCCCACATGGCTTCCTCCGAGCTCAAGAAGGTGTGGAAGGTCTCGCGAGGGCTGGAGGTGACCGGGGGCTCGAGGGGATGCTCGGCCGATTGAGCTGTGGCCTGTCCGACAAGTCCCGAGCCGAGCCAGCTCAAAGCGAGCACGGCTGGGAGGATCGGGCTGGCAGTTCTTACGCTCCTGAGCATGGGGAACTGGTACCCCAAAAGCCCATTCTCGTCACCGTGGTGATAGACTCCCTGCGATGGACAACATCAATACACTGCTGGTGGCCTTCATGTTCATCACGATTCTCACCCTGGGAATCGCGGGTGTTCTAGGCGAGTTGGCCGAGGTCGTTCGGCACGTCGAACGACGGGACCGCGACCGCCTCCTGGTTGGCTGGGTCGTTCTGCTGCTCTTCGCCTACTTCACGCTGTTCTGGCACACGGCCGACATTACCCTGCTCGAAGACTGGGACTTCGGCCTCTTCCTCTTCGCGGAGACCGGCCCTGTGCTCATGTTGCTGGCCACTCAGATCATGCTCGGCGCCTTGGCGGCGGAGCCGACGTCCGAGCCCGAGGCGGCAGTGGGGCGGCGTCGGTTCTTCGTGATCTTTGGTCTATTGCAGGTCTGGTCGATCGCCACGGGCTTCGTACTGGGCGTAGGCTTCAACCTTGCCAGCGCTTTCGACGCCGTAGTTCTCGTGATCTGCATCGCGCTCGCAACGTCCAAGAGCCGAGCGTTCCACGTCGCCGGACTGGCAGTCGTGTGGATCGCGTACTTGGCAGGCGCCGTCCTCGAGATCGGGGGCTAGGAGCCGCCGGACTGGCTCGACGCTCGGCTAGTCCGACGCCGGAACGTCGCCCGACGCCTTCTTGTCCTTGCGCTTCTGGCGCGTTTCCTTCTCGACAGGCTCGGCCGGGTCGTTGGTCATCTTGCCACGCTTCTCGGCCTTCACCGCCTGCTTGTCACCGCGCTTCCCTCTGCCCTTGTCGATGGGGGGCGGCACTTGGTAGTCCGTCGAGAGCGCGGTTACCGCTCCGTCGATGATCCAGGTGTCGGAATCCGGATAGTAAACGTAGACCGCCTTCTGCTCACAACCGCGCACTGCGATCTGCGTAGCCATTTTCCGCGCGCCCTCGACATCGACGACGTTGAGCTTGAGCTCCTCTTTCGGGCACGAGAGGTCGAACGCTGCTCTGCGAACCACAGTGGTGTTTGCGCGCTTGTTGTGCTTGCAGGCTGTGGCAGCGATGACCAGCGCCAAAGCGATGAGGAGACGTATCCACACGCTCGTGGTTATGCCCCCTGATTCGAAAGTTCGCCAGCTCTTTTTGGTCGCATGCGTTCGTGCTCCTTTCGGGCGTAGGGGCGTCTCTTCAGAATGCGCAAGCTGCGGGGTGCGGCGGAAGACACAAGGGGCTATTGTTCGCGAAGCATGAAGCGCTTGTCTTGGCTCACTACGCTGATGTTCGCTGGGGTCCTCGGATCGTGCAACTCGCTCGACGTTCCCCCGGCGCCCAATCTTCAGCCGGTGCTCGAAGCGTATGCGAACCCGACCGCCGTGGTTGGAAGCGAGATCATGTCCGAGGTGGCCGATGAAATCGCCCAAGCTGCCGAGGAGATTGAAGACTCGAAGATCTTCGAAGAAATCCTGGAAGTGATCATCGACATTCAAGAAGAGCTCGACCAGTCGACCAACGAAGACGGTGACCTCGTGCTCGACGCGACATGCAGCGGTGGCAGCAACGCTGGCAGCGCCTGCGCCGCCGACGGGGATTGTCCGGAGGGAAAGTGCGAAGGTGGGGTCACTCTCCCAAGCCCGACGGGCGTGATTCAGGTCAACTACATCTGCCCCGGCTGGGACGAACGGCAGTTCGAGCCTGGCTATGACGCCGACCCGGACCCTGCAAACGGCACGATGAACCTCACGATGACCCTGGATAGTGCGGGCATCGGCCGTGTCGTCTGGGGCACCGCCACGACCTGTCGGTATCTCGTGCCAGGCGAAGGCGAGAGCTTCGAGGCTTCATACGACGGAGGCATCGCGGTCGACTTGGGTGACACGGTCCCGACGGGCGAAGACATCGCAGAGCTACTCGTCACGTTCGTCCTGGAGGGAAACATCGGTTTTGACGGAGACGACTTTCGCATCAAGCAGAGCTTTCGCGTCATCTTGGCAGACAGCGACGGCTTGGAGCTCTTGGTGGACGTCGGGGATCCGGCGCTTACGGAGACCTTCAACTACATCTTTCAGGGAGACCGTCAGATCCTCCAAGATGCGACCGGCACCTTCGGGTGCAGCCTAGAGG